>NZ_CAUPYL010000008.1:0-44081 GCF_963515265.1 uncultured Frigoribacterium sp. | reverse complement strand
GTCATGCGAGGCACGAGCGCACCTCCTCCGCGGCGTCGCGGACGGCCGCGGCCATGCCGTCGGGGCCGGCGGCGAGGACGCCCCGGGAGGTCGAGACGAGGACGGTGCGCGCCGCCGCGCCGTAGAGGGCCGCCAGGTCGGAGACGCGAGCCCCCTGGTGGCCGAAGCCGGGCGCGAGGACGGGGACGCCGGTCAGCGCCGCCGTGTCGATGCCGTACGACGCGAGGTCGACGGTCGCCCCGAGCACGAGGCCCACGGAGCCGAGTCGGGTCTCCCCCGCTGCCTGGTCGTCGTCTCGCACCTGGTCGACGATACCTGCCGCCAGGGTCCGTGACGTGCCGTCGGGGCCGGCGACGCTCGCGGTCTGCCCGTCCCGCGCCTCCGGGTTGGAGGTCGCGGCGAGGACGAAGACGCCCGCGCCGACCTGACGGGCCCGGTCGATCGTGCTGCGGAGCGAGTCGAAGCCGAGGTACGGGGACACCGTGAGGGCGTCGACCCGGAGGGGCGAGTCGGGGGCGAACCAGGCCTCGGCGTAGCCGTCCATCGTGCTGCCGACGTCGCCGCGCTTGGCGTCCCCGATCACGATGAGCCCGGCGTGCCTGGCAGCCGCGAGGACGTCCTCGAGCGCGGCGAAGCCGGCCGAGCCCCAGCGCTCGAAGAAGGCCACCTGGGGCTTCACCACCCCGGCCGACCCGGCGGTCGCCTCGACCGCGCGCAGGCCGAGCTCGCGCGCGCCGGCCGCGCTGGTCGGCAGCCCCCACTCGTCGAGGAGCCACGCGTGCGGGTCGATGCCGACGCAGAGGCCCCCGGTCGTCTCGAGGACGTCGGCGAGGCGGGCGCCGAAGGAGGCGGCCGGGACGGCAGCGGCGACGGAGGCGCCCGTCACCGCCGTGCCGCCCGCGCCAGACCGTAGTCCTGCAGGCTCGTGACGTCGAACGGAGTGTGGATGGCCTCGATCGAGGCCACCGCCGCCCCGAGCTGCGCGATCGTGGTGAAGAGGGCCTTGTCGGCCGCGACGGTGGCGGCGCGGATCTCGTAGCCGTCCGCGCGGGCGCTAGAGCCGCTCGGCGTGTTGATCACGATGTCGACCTCGTCCCGGTTGATCAGGTCGACGACGCTCTCGCCGCCGGCGCTGTACTTGCCGACGATCTCGGCCGCGATCCCGTTGCGGATGAGCACGGTCGCCGTGCCCTCGGTCGCGAGCACGCGGAAGCCGAGCTGCTGGAGGCGCAGGACGGGCAGCACGATGGCGCGCTTGTCACGGTCGGCGACGCTGACGAAGACGGTGCCCGTCGTGGGCAGCCCGCCGTACGCCGCCGTCTGGCTCTTCGCGAAGGCGCGGGGGAAGTCCCGGTCGATGCCCATGACCTCGCCGGTGGAGCGCATCTCGGGGCTGAGGACGCTGTCGACGACCTGGCCCTCCTTCGTGCGGAACCGCTTGAACGGGAGCACCGCCTCCTTGACGGAGATCGGGGAGTCGAGCGGCACGTCCGAGCCGTCCTGGGCGGGCAGCAGCCCGCTCTCGACGAGCTCGCGGACGCCCTGGCCGACCATGACGAGCGACGCCGCCTTGGCGAGCGGGATGCCGAGCGCCTTCGAGACGAACGGCACCGTGCGGCTCGCCCGGGGGTTCGCCTCGATCACGTAGAGGACGCCGGCCGCGATCGCGAACTGCACGTTGAGCAGGCCGCGGACGCCGATGCCCTCCGCGATGGCGAGCGTGGCCTCGCGGACGCGGTCGATCTCGCCCTTGCCGAGGGTCACCGGAGGCAGGGTGCAGCTCGAGTCGCCCGAGTGGATGCCCGCCTCCTCGATGTGCTCCATGACGCCGCCGACGTAGAGCTCGGTGCCGTCGTAGAGGGCGTCGACGTCGATCTCCACCGCGTCGTCCAGGAACCGGTCGACGAGCAGGGGCGCGTCCGGTCCGATGATCGCCTGGTCGCTCACGCGGACGAAGTAGTCGGCGAGGGAGGGGCTGTCGTAGACGATCTCCATGCCGCGGCCGCCGAGCACGTACGAGGGGCGGACGAGCACGGGGTAGCCGATCTCCTCGGCGACGGAGACGGCGGTCTCGTAGTCGGTCGCGGTGCCGTTGCGCGGGGCCAGCAGGCCGGCCTCGTCGAGGATCGCGGAGAACAGCCCTCTCTCCTCGGCGGAGTCGATGGCGTCGGGCGAGGTGCCCAGGATCGGGACGCCGGCCGCCTCGAGGCCCTTGGCGAGGCCGAGGGCGGTCTGGCCGCCGAGCTGCACGACGACGCCGACGAGCTCGCCGCTGGCGGACTCGGCGTGCACGACCTCGAGGACGTCCTCGAGGGTGAGCGGCTCGAAGTAGAGCCGGTCGCTCGTGTCGTAGTCGGTCGAGACCGTCTCGGGGTTGCAGTTGACCATGATCGTCTCGTAGCCCGCGTCGCTCAGGGCGAAGCTGGCGTGCACGCACGAGTAGTCGAACTCGACGCCCTGGCCGATGCGGTTCGGGCCCGAGCCGAGGATGACCACCTTGCGGCGGTCGCTCGGGGCGACCTCCGTCTCGAGGTCGTAGCTCGAGTAGTGGTACGGGGTCAGCGCGGGGAACTCCCCCGCGCAGGTGTCGACCGTCTTGAACACGGGGCGCACGCCGAGCGACCAGCGCAGCTCGCGCACCTCCTGCTCGCCGAGCCCGCGCAGCTGGCCGATCTGGACGTCGCTGAAGCCGTGGTCCTTGGCGTGCGCGAACAGCTCGGCGTCGAGCTCGGCCGCGGCGGCGATCTCGTCGGCGACCTCGTTGATGAGGACGACCTGGTCGATGAACCAGGGGTCGATGGCGGTCGAGTCGAAGACCTGCTCGGCCGTGGCGCCGGCACGGAGGGCCTGCTGGACGGTGACGATGCGGCCGTCGGTGGGCGTGTGCGCCAGCGCGAGCAGCGCCTCCCGGTCGCCGGGCTCGCCCTCCCAGTGGAAGCTCGACCCGCGCTTCTCGAGCGAGCGCAGCGACTTCTGCAGCGCCTGGGCGAAGTTGCGGCCGATGGCCATCGCCTCGCCGACGCTCTTCATCGTCGTGCTGAGGGTCGTGTCGGCCGCGGGGAACTTCTCGAAGGCGAACCGGGGCACCTTGACGACGACATAGTCGAGGGTGGGCTCGAAGGAGGCGGGCGTCACCTTCGTGATGTCGTTCGGGATCTCGTCCAGGCGGTACCCGAGGGCCAGCTTCGCGGCGATCTTGGCGATCGGGAAGCCCGTCGCCTTCGACGCCAGCGCGCTGGAGCGCGAGACGCGCGGGTTCATCTCGATGACGATGACACGGCCGTCGGCAGGGTCGATGGCGAACTGGATGTTGCAGCCTCCGGTGTCGACGCCCACCCGGCGGATGATGTCGATCGAGATGTCGCGGAGGTTCTGGTACTCGCGGTCGGTGAGCGTGAGCGCGGGGGCCACCGTGATCGAGTCGCCCGTGTGCACGCCGACCGGGTCGACGTTCTCGATCGAGCAGACGACGACCGTGTTGTCGGCCGTGTCGCGCATCATCTCGAGCTCGTACTCCTTCCAGCCCAGGATGCTCTCCTCGAGCAGGACCTCGGTGGTGGGGCTCTGGTGGAGGCCGTCGGTGACCATGCGGACGAGCTCGTCGCGCGTGTACGCGAAGCCCGAGCCGAGGCCGCCCATCGTGAACGACGGACGGATGACGAGCGGGTAGCCGAGGTCCTCGGCGAAGTCGACCGCCTCCTCGACGGTGTGCGCGATGTACGACTTCGCGACGTCGGCGCCCGACTCGAGCACCAGCTCCTTGAAGAGCTGGCGATCTTCGCCCTTCTGGATCGCCTCGACCTTGGCGCCGATCAGCTCGACGCCGTGCTTGGCGAGGATGCCCTCCTCGTCGAGCGCGATGGCGGCGTTGAGCGCCGTCTGGCCGCCGAGGGTCGGCAGGATCGCGTCGGGTCGCTCCTTGACGATGATCGCCTCGAGGACCTCGGACGTGATGGGCTCGACGTAGGTGGCGTCGGCGAAGTCGGGGTCGGTCATGATCGTGGCCGGGTTCGGGTTCACGAGGATGACGCGCACCCCCTCCTCGCGGAGGACGCGGCACGCCTGGGTGCCCGAGTAGTCGAACTCGGCCGCCTGGCCGATGACGATCGGCCCGGAGCCGATGACGAGGACCGAGTTGATGTCTGCGCGCTTGGGCATCAGTTGCTGCTTTCGAGGTCGGAGCCGAAGTCGACGGGCTGGCCGGACTTGCGGGCCACGACCGCCTCGCGGAAGCGGTCGAAGAGGTGGTTGCTGTCGTGGGGCCCGGCCGCCGCCTCGGGGTGGTACTGCACCGAGAAGGCCGGGATGTCGAGGGCGCGGAGGCCCTCGACGACGTTGTCGTTGAGGCTGAAGTGGCTGACCTCGACGCGGCCGAAGCCGGCGGGCGAGTCGAGCACGCCCTCGACGGGGGCGTCGACCGCGAAGCCGTGGTTCTGGCTCGTGATCTCGACCTTGCCGGTCGTCTTGTCGAGCACCGGCTGGTTGATGCCGCGGTGCCCGAAGGGCAGCTTGTACGTGTCGAAGCCGAGGGCCCGGCCGAACAGCTGGTTGCCGAAGCAGATGCCGAAGTAGGGCAGGCCGTCGCGGAGGGCGCCGCGCAGCAGCTCGACCTGGGCGTCGCTGGCCGCGGGGTCGCCGGGGCCGTTCGAGAAGAAGAGCGCGTCGGGCGCGAGGGCGCGGAGCTGCTCCGGCGTCGTGTCCTGCGGGAGGACGTGCACGCGGAAGCCGCGCTGGGCGAGGTAGCGCAGCGTCGACGTCTTGACTCCCAGGTCGAGCACCGCGACGGAGCCGACGAGCTCGCCCTCGGCCTCGAGCACGTAGGGCTCGACGGTCGAGACCTGGCTCGAGAGGCTGAGGCCGCGCATGTCGGCCGAGCCGCGCACGAGGGCGAGCTGCTCGTCGTCGCCGAGCTCGGCGTCGGGTCCGCTGAAGACGCCGCCGCGCATCGAGCCGACGTCGCGGAGGCGGCGGGTCAGCGCGCGGGTGTCGATGCCGCGGATGCCCACGACGCCGTCGGCGACGAGCTGGTCGTCGAGGCTGCCCTGGGCACGGTGGTTCGAGACGACGCGGCTGGCGTCGCGGACGACGAAGCCCGAGACCCAGATGCGACGTGACTCGGGGTCTTCGTCGTTCACGCCCGTGTTGCCGATGTGCGGGGCCGTCATGACGACGATCTGCCCCGCGTAGGACGGGTCGGTGAGGGTCTCCTGGTAGCCGGTCATGCCGGTGGCGAAGACGGTCTCCCCGAGCGTCCGCCCGACGGCGCCGTAGGCGCGGCCGGCGTAGCGGGTCCCGTCTTCGAGCACCAGGACGGCCCGGGTGGTGGTGGACGCGTCAGTCAATGGTCTGCTCTCCTGTGGTGGTGCCGGCCGTGGGGGCCGAGGTCGTGATGGTGCGGACGGCGTCGACGAGCGGGCGGGGGTCGTCCGTGACGCGCAGGTAGGTGTCGACGTCGGTGTCGCCGAGGCTCCAGGCGACGAGCACGAGCCCGTCGGTCTCGACCACGCGGTCGATGGTCCAGGTCGCGCGGCCGACGTCGCGGATCGAGGAGGCGCGGACCAGCTTCGCGGGCTCGCCCGCGATCTCGAGGCGCACGCCCTCCCGGTGCACCGAGATGACGGCCCTGCCCCGGAAGCCGAGCCCGCCGACCACGATCCGGTCGAGCGGGTCGCCCGCCCGGGTCGTCGCGACGTAGAACCCGTCGTGCTCGACGAGCGCCGGCGACAGCGCGTCGGGTGCCGTCTCGGGCAGGGCGATGTCCGCCTGTCGTCGACCTCGGGCGCGCCAGGAGCGGACCATGAGGAGGACGACGAACACGAGCAGGACGAGGATGCCCGCGCCGATCACCCAGCGGTTCACGGGGCACCCGCGGGCTCGGGGGCGGCCAGCACGGCCGCCGCGGCCACCCGTGCGGCGCGGTCGGCGATCTCGCGCTCGTCGACGACGAGGCCGTCACGGACGGTGGCGTAGCCCTGGTGCAGCGTCGCGACGACCTGCCCGGGCAGCGTGTGCCCGAGGAAGGGCGAGTTGCGGCTGCGGCCCGCCAGGTGCTCGGTGCCGAAGGTCCTGCTCACCCCTCGATCGTAGAGGGTGAGCTCGGCGGGCTCCCCGACGGCCAGCGGTCGTCCGTGCCCCTCCACCTGCCCGATGCGCGCCGGTGCGACCGACAGCACGCGGGCCACGTCCGCCCAGCCGATCAGGCCCGTCTCGACCATCGTCCGGTGCACGACGGAGAGAGCGCTCTCGAGGCCGACCATGCCGTTCGCGGCGGCGTCCCACTCGCAGTGCTTCGCCTCCGAGGTGTGCGGGGCGTGGTCGGTGGCGACGATGTCGATCGTGCCGTCGGCGAGGGCCGCCCGCAGCGCCTCCACGTCCTCCGCCCGGCGGAGCGGCGGGTTGACCTTGTAGCGCGAGTCGTAGCTCGAGACCAGGTCCTCGGTGAGGAGGAGGTGGTGCGGAGTGACCTCGGCGGTCACGTCGATGCCCCGCGCCTTGGCCCAGCGCACGACCTCGACGCTGCCCGCGGTCGAGACGTGGCAGACGTGCAGGCGGGCGCCGACGTGGTCGGCGAGCAGGACGTCGCGGGCGATGATCGACTCCTCGGCGACGGCGGGCCAGCCGCCGAGGCCGAGCTCGGCCGACAGGGCGCCCTCGTTCATCTGGGCCCCCTCGGTGAGGCGAGGTTCTTGCGCGTGCTGGGCGACGACTCCCCCGAAGCCCTTGACGTACTCGAGCGCGCGGCGCATCAGCAGGGGGTCGGAGACGCAGTGGCCGTCGTCGGAGAAGACGCGGACGGCCGCGCGGGACCGGGCCATGGCGCCGATCTCGGAGAGCCGGCGGCCCTCGAGGCCCTGGGTGACGGCTCCGATCGGCCGGACCGTGACGTAGCCCGCTCGCTCGCCGAGGGCCTGCACCTGCTCGACGACGCCCGCGGTGTCGGCGACCGGCGACGAGTTGGCCATGGCGTTGACGGCGGTGAACCCGCCGGCGGCGGCCGCGCGGGACCCGGTGAGGACCGTCTCGGCCCCCTCGCCGCCCGGCTCGCGGAGGTGCGTGTGCAGGTCGACGAGGCCGGGCAGCGCCAGCAGGCCGTCGGCGTCGATCACCTCGGCCCCCGTGGCGCTGAGGCCTGAGCCGAGCTCGACGACGACCCCGTCGCGCACGAGGACGTCGGTGCGGGTGCCGTCGACGGTCTCGACGGCGCGGAGCAGGTGGGTGGTGGTCACAGGGAGTCCTCCCGGTCGCCGGCGAGTGTGAGGTAGAGCACGGCCATCCGCACGGCCACGCCGTTGCCGACCTGCTCGCGCACGGTCGAGCGGGGCGAGTCGGCGGCGTCGTCGCCGATCTCGAGGCCGCGGTTCATCGGGCCCGGGTGCATGACGAGCGCCGCGGGCGGCAGGGACCGGAAGCGTGCCGCCCCGAGGCCCCAGGAACGGGCGTACTCGCGGGCGTTGGGGAAGAACGCCTCGGCCATGCGCTCCTGCTGGATGCGCAGCATCATGACGACGTCGGGCTGCACCCGGGCGATCGCCTCGTCGAGGTCGTAGTGCACGTCGACGCCCAGGCGGCTGACGTCGACCGGCAGGAGCGTGGGAGGCGCCACCACCGTCACGTGCGCCCCGAGGGTCCGCAGCAGCCACGCGTTGGACCGCGCGACCCGCGAGTGCAGGATGTCGCCGACGATCAGCACCTCGAGGCCGTCGAGGTCGCGGCCGCGGCTCGCGTCGCCGTGCACCCGACGACGCATCGTGAAGGCGTCGAGCAGGGCCTGCGTCGGGTGCTCGTGCGTGCCGTCGCCCGCGTTGACGATCCCGGCGTCGACCCAGCCGCTGTCCGCGAGGACACGGGGAGCCCCGGACGCCGGGTGCCGGATGACGATGCCGTCGGCGCCCATCGCGGCCAGCGTCTGGGCGGTGTCCTTGAGGGACTCGCCCTTCGAGACGCTCGATCCCTTGGCGGCGAAGTTGATGACGTCGGCGCTGAGGCGCTTGGCCGCCGCCTCGAACGAGATGCGGGTGCGGGTGCTGTCCTCGTAGAAGAGGTTCACGACGGTCGTGCCGCGCAGGGTCGGCAGCTTCTTGACCTGACGGGTCGAGACGTCGGCCATGTCCTCCGCGACGTCGAGGATGCGCACGGCGTCGTCGCGACCGAGGTCGGCGGTGCTGAGGAGGTGCTTCACGCGTCGGCACCGCCCTCGATGGCGACGAGCTCGTCGTCGTCGACGCCGTGCAGCCGCACGAAGATGCGCTCGGCCGCCGACGTGGGCAGGTTCTTGCCGACGAAGTCGGCGCGGATCGGCAGCTCGCGGTGGCCCCGGTCGACGAGCACGGCGAGGCGGACGGCCCGGGGGCGTCCCAGCGCGCTGAGGGCGTCGAGGGCGGCACGGATGGTCCGGCCGGAGTAGAGCACGTCGTCGACGAGCACCACGGTCGCGCCGTCGATGCCGCCGTCGGGCAGGCGCGTGGGCTGGCTGGCCCGCGTCGGGTTGCGGCGCAGGTCGTCGCGGTACATGGTCACGTCGACGGAGCCGGTCGGGACCGCGACGCCGGAGATCGACGAGAGCTGGGCGCCGATGCGCTCGGCGAGGACGACGCCTCGCGTGGGGATGCCCAGCACGACGAGGCCGTCCGGACCCCGGTTCGACTCCAGGACCTCGTGGGAGATGCGCGTCAGGGCGCGCGTGATGTCAGCCTGACTCAGCACGGTGCGTGTGCTCAATCGGACCTCCTTCCCCGCCTCTCGGGACGGAACTTAAAGGACGTCGGTGGTGGTGGTGCCGGCTCGGTCGCCACCCCGTGGAGGGTGCCCGTCGCCGGCACCGAGCCTAGCCGCTCGTGGCGATGCGCCCGAGCAACCCGTTCACGAAGGGAGCCGAGTCGTCCGTGCTGAGCGACTGGGCCAGCTCGACCGCCTCGCTGATCGCCACGTGGTCGGGGACCTCGTCGTTGTGCAGCAGCTCGAAGACGCCGATCCGGAGGATGCCCCGGTCGAGCGTCGGCATGCGGGCCATCGTCCAGCCCTGGGCGTACGTCTCGATCAGCTCGTCGATCTCGCCCTGGTGGTCGATGACGCCCTGGACGAGGTCGCGGGCGTAGCCCCAGCTGGAGTTCCGCTCTGGCTCCTGACGGGCCCGTGCCGTCTCGGCGGCCAGGGCGTCGGTCATGCTGATCTGGCGGATGTCGGCGACGTACAGGACGTCGAGGGCGCGCTTGCGCGCCTTGGTGCGTGCGCTCACTGTGCGGGTGGCCGCCGACTACTCGTTGACGCGGCCGAGGTAGCCGCCGTCGCGCGTGTCGACCTTGACCTTGGTGCCGGTCTCGAGGAACAGCGGGACCTGGATCTCGTAGCCGGTCTCGACGGTGGCCGCCTTCGTGCCGCCGGTGGAGCGGTCGCCCTGCAGGCCGGGCTCGGTGTAGGTGACCTCGAGGACGACGGAGGCGGGGAGCTCGATGTAGAGCGGGTTGCCGTCGTGCAGCGCCATCTGGACGTTCTGGTTCTCGAGCATGAAGTTCTTCGCGTCGCCGACGATGGTGGCGGGCACGTTGATCTGGTCGTAGTCCGTGGTGTCCATGAACACGTACCCGTCGGCCTCGGCGTAGAGGTACGTGTACTCGCGGCGGTCGACGTTGGCGAACTCGATCTTGGTGCCGGCGTTGAAGGTCTTGTCGACGACCTTGCCCGAGCGCACGTTCTTCATCTTGGTGCGGACGAAGGCGCCGCCCTTGCCCGGCTTCACGTGCTGGAACTCGATCACGTTCCAGAGCTGGCCGTCCAGGTCGAGGACGGCGCCGTTCTTGATGTCGTTGGTGGTCGCCATGCGTGCGAGGTCCGATCGGAGTGAGGTGGGTGGGGCCGGATCTGGCCGGGTTCGAGTGTAGCGGACGGGCCGCGAGCCCTCAGGAGCCGATCTCCTGGTACGCCGCGAAGAGCAGGCTCGAGTCGGGGCCGGTTACGACCGTCGGCTTGCCGATGTCGTCGAGCACGATGAACCGGAGCATGCCGGCTCGGGCCTTCTTGTCGCGCTGCATCGTGGCGAGGAGCGTGTTCCAGCGGCCGAGGGGGTAGCTCGTCGGCAGGGTCAGCGACTCGAGGATGCGCCGGTGGCGGTCGACGGCGTCGTCGGACAGACGCCCGGTCAGCCGGCCGAGCTCGGCGGCGAAGACCATCCCGACCGACACCGCGGCCCCGTGCCGCCACTGGTAGCGCTCGGCGTGCTCGACGGCGTGGCCGAGCGTGTGCCCGTAGTTGAGGATCTCCCGGAGGCCCTGCTCGGTGAAGTCCTGGCCGACGACCCGTGCCTTGAGGGCGATCGACAGCTCGACGACCCGTCGGAACTCGGGGGTCGTCGGGTCGACGGCACGGTCGACGTCGGCCTCGACGATGTCGAGGATCTCGGGCTCGGCGATGAAGCCGGCCTTCACGACCTCGGCGAAGCCCGCGAGGATCTCGTTGCGGCTCAGCGTGTCGAGCATGTCGAGGTCGGCCACCACGGCCGTCGGGGCCCAGAAGGCGCCCACGAGGTTCTTGCCCTCGGCGGTGTTGATGCCGGTCTTGCCGCCGACGCTCGCGTCGACCATGCCGAGCACGGTCGTCGGCACCTGGACGAGCTGTACGCCTCGGAGCCAGGTCGCGGCGACGAAGCCGGCGAGATCGGTCACGGCTCCCCCGCCGAGGCCGATCACCGCGTCGGTCCGGGTGAAGTCGGCCTGGCCCAGCACCTGCCAACAGAACGCCGCCACCTCGACGCGCTTGGCGTCCTCCGAGTCGGGGACCTCGGCGATGAGGGCCTCGAGGCCGGCCTCGACCAGCGCGTCGCGCAGCTCGTTCGCCTTGCGCCCGAGCGTCGGCGCGTGCACGATCAGGACCTTCTTCGTCTGCGGTCCGAGCAGGGCGGGGATGCGCGAGCGGACCCCGTGGCCGACGAGGACGTCGTAGGGGGCCTCGCCCTCGACGCGGATGGTGGTGACATCGGTCGTCTCGTCGGTCATGCGTCGTCTTCCTGTCGGTGGTGCGGGAGGTCGGGTGAGCCGGCAGCGGCAGCGGCAGCGGCAGCGGCGGCGGCGAGCCAGGCGACCACGTCGTCGACGACGTGGGAGACGGGGCGTCTCGACGTGTCGACGACCACGTCGGCCAGGCTGCGGTAGACCGGCTCGCGCTCGAGCGCGATGGCCCGCCAGGCGTCCATCCCGCCCTCGGCGAGCAAGGGACGGCTCGAGCCCGCGAGCCGATCCGCCACCGCCTCGGGCGTCACCGTGAGGAGGACCACGGAGGCGCTCCGGAGGCGCTCCCGGGTGAGCGGGTCGAGCACCGCGCCTCCTCCGAGCGAGACCACGCCGGTCGAGGCGAGCGCCTCGGCGACGACATCGCGCTCCAGCTCGCGGAAGCGCGGCTCGCCGTCACGGGAGAAGATGTCGGCCACGGGGCCGTGCCGTTGCACGAGCAGGCGATCGGTGTCGAGGAACCCCACGCCGAGGCGCCGGGAGAGCTTCTTGCCGATGCTGGACTTGCCCGCGCCCATCGGGCCGATCATCGCCACGGGGCGGTCGAGCGGTGCCGCGCCCGCGGCGTTCGTGTCGGTCGAGGGGGTCACTGGTACTCGGGGTGCTCCCGCATCCACGCCTGCCACACCTTCACGGCGGCCTCGTGCTCGGCCAGCGTCGTCGAGAACGTCGTCTCGCCCGTGTCGAGGTTCGTCGTCACGAAGTACAGCCACGTGCCGTCCGCCGGCGCGATGGCCGCGTTGATCGCGAGGTCTCCCGGGTTGGAGATGGGCCCGACCGGCAGGCCGAGGTGCTGGTACGTGTTGTACGGGTTCGACTCGTCACCGCGCTCCTCGTCGGTCGTCGTGACCCGGTGGGTGTTGCCGGTGCCGTAGGCGACGGTCGCGTCGGACTGCAGGAGCATGCCGTCGTCGAGGCGGTTCTGGAAGACGCGCGCGACCTTCGGGTAGTCGTCCGCGAGACCGGCCTCGCGCTGGATCAGCGAGGCGAAGACGATGACGTGCTGCTGGTCGGCCGGTGCGACGCCGGCGTCGACCAGTCGCTGCTTCATCGTGTCGACGAGGAGCTGCAGGTAGCCGTGCGCGTCGAGCCCGGGATCGAGCTCGTACGTCGCGGGGAACAACCAGCCCTCGAGGGAGGTGGCCTCGGCAGGGAGGCCGAAGGAGGCCACGTCGGCCGCCGCGGCCTGGACGTCGGCCTCGGGGATCTCGGTCGCCGACGAGATGAGGCTGTAGACGTCGGCGGCGGCGGTGCCCTCGGGGATCACGAGCTTGTCGGTAACCCGGTTCGCGCTGTCCTGCAGGGCGCTGACCGCCGACGTCGCGCTCATCTCCTGCTGGAGCGTGTACGTGCCGGGCTGGAAGGTGAGGGTGGTGTCGGCGACGAGCATCGCGTAGACCGACTCGAAGCTGGCAGTGACGCCGCTGTCGAAGAGGTTCGTGGCGATGTCCGAGCCGTTCTCGCCGCTCGTGATCGCGAATGAGACCTCGGTCCCGTTGCCGGCGCCCGGGTAGTCCTCGGGCGCGTCGTTCCCCCCGAGCTTCGCGACGAGGGGCGCGACCGCGCCCCACGCGGCGACGACGCCGGCGGTGCCGCCTCCCACGACGACGAGGGCGATGACGAGGAGGACGATGCCGCCCTTGCGGCTGCGACGGGGCCGGTGGCCGCCGTCGTCGCGGGCGGCACGGCGCTCAGCTCGACGAGGGGCCTTCTCCTGCTCGCGCGTCGCCTTGCGGGTGCTCGGTGCTGCGGCGGGAGGTCGACCGGCGTCGTCCTTCGCCTCGGTGGGGGGCTGGGAGGAGAAGATGTCGTCCCAGTTCGGATCGTCGGCCACGCGTCATCGTCTTTCGTCGGTGTCGGGTCGGTCTCCGGCGCCGTCGTCGACGACCGGGGCGCTCACGAGATGGCCGGGCGGGAGACCGCTCGACCGCTCGAGCTCGAGCGCGTGCTGGACGATGATAACAGCGGCGACTTGATCGATGACGGATCGTTGTCTCTTGCCCTTGCGCCCTGAAGCGCGAAGTGCAGTCTGCGCACTCACCGTCGACAGCCGCTCGTCCACCAGCCGCACGGGAACAGGACACCGGGCCGCGATGGCCGCCGCGAAGTCGCGGGCGTCGCCGGTGGACGCCGTGTCGCCGCCCGACAGCGACAGCGGGAGGCCGACCACCACCTCCACGGCGTCGAGCTCCGACACGTGGCCGAGGATGGCGTCGACGTCAGCCGACCCCGACGCCGCTCGCGGCACCGTCTCGACGGGCGTCGCGATCATGCCTGACGGATCGGTGCGGGCGACGCCGATGCGGGCCTTCCCCACGTCGATGCCGAGGCGCACTCCCGTCCTCACGCGGCGCTCAGGACCGCAGCGCGGCGACGATGCCCGTGAGCGCCGTCGTGATCGCGGTGACGTCGGATCCGCCGCCCTGCGCCAGGTCGTCCTTCCCGCCGCCGCCTCCGCCGAGGATCCCCGCCGCCGTGCGGGCGAGCTGACCCGCCTTGACGCCGGCCGAGCGGGCGGGGGCCGTCGTGGCGACGATGACGGCGGGCTTGCCGGCGACGTCGGCCGCCAGCGCGACCACCGAGGCGGAGTCGCTGCCGAGGCGCTCGCGCACCGACAGGACGAGCGACCGCAGCTCGTCGGTCGTCTTGACCGTGCCCACCGACTCGGCGACGACGGTGAGGGACCCGACGGCAGCTGCCTGCTCGACGAGCGCGGGGACGCGCAGCGACAGCTGCGCCGATTCGAACTCCGCGATCTTCTTCTCGGCCGCGCGCAGGCTGGACACCAGGTCGCCGATCCGCTCCGGGAGCTGCTCGCGCGGCGTCCGGAGCGAGGACGTCAGCTGCGAGACGATGGCCCGCTCCGCGGCGAAGTCGCGGAACGCGTCGAGGCCGACGAGCGACTCCACCCGACGGTTCGTGGAGCCGACGGAGGTCTCGCTGACGAGGTTGATGAGGCCGATCTGGGCGCTCGTGGCGACGTGGGTACCTGCGCACAGCTCCCGCGACCACGGGCCGCCGATGTCGACCATCCGGACCGTCTCGCCGTACTTCTCGCCGAAGAGCGCCATCGCGCCCATCGACCGGGCCTCGTCGAGGGGCAGCACGCGGGTGGTGACGGCGAGGTCCTCGCGCACGGCCGCGTTCGCGACCTCCTCGACCTCGCTGCGGGTGGCCGGGCTGAGCGCCTGGCTCCAGTTGAAGTCGAGGCGGAGGTAGCCGGCCTTGTTGTACGAACCGGCCTGGTGCGCCTCCGGTCCGAGCACCTCCCTGAGCGCGGCGTGCACGAGGTGCGTCGCCGAGTGGGCCTGCGTGGCGCCGCGGCGGTAGGCAGGGTCGACGACGCTGGTGGCGGCGTCGCCGACGCCGACCTCTCCCGAGCGCACCTGGACACGGTGGCTGACCAGGCCCTTGACCGGCTTCTGGACGTCGAGGACCTCGAGGTCGAAGCCCGTGCCGACGATGCTGCCGGCGTCGGCGTCCTGGCCGCCCGACTCGGCGTACAGCGACGTCTCGGCGAGGATCACCTCGGCGATGTCGCCCGCGACGGCGCGGTCGACGCTGGCGCCGTCGACGATGAGGCCGAGCACGCGCGTCTCGGTGTCGAGCACGTCGTACCCGGTGAACACGGTCTCGCCCTGCGCACGGAAGGCGCTGTAGACGCTCAGGTCGGCGAGGGCCACCTTGCGCGACTTGGCGTCGGCCTTGGCGCGGGCGCGCTGCTCGCTCATGAGCCGGTCGAACGCCTCACGGTCGACCGTGAGGCCGCTCTCCTCGGCGATCTCGAGGGTGAGGTCGATCGGGAACCCGAAGGTGTCGTGCAGCAGGAAGGCCGTGTCGCCGGCCAGGCGGGGCTGGGTGCCTGCCCCTGCCGCGTCCTTGGTGTCCTCGACGGCGATGTCGAGGATGCTCGTGCCGGCGGCCAGGGTGCGGAGGAACGTCTCCTCCTCGGCGAAGGCGAGGCCCGAGATCCTGTCCCAGTCGCGCTCGACCTCGGGGTAGGCCGACTTCATCGCGTCGCGGGACGCTGCGAACAGGACCGGGAAGGTGGTGCCCTCGACGCCCAGGAGGCGCATCGATCGGACCGAGCGCCGCAGCAGGCGGCGCAGGATGTAGCCGCGGCCCTCGTTGGACGGCCGGACGCCGTCACTCATGAGCATCAGGGCACTGCGGACGTGGTCGGCGATGACGCGCATCCGCACGTCGTCGTCGTGGACGGCGCCGTAGCGGCGCCCGGACAGCTCGGAGGCGGCGTCGAGCACGGGACGGACCTGGTCGATCTCGTACATGTTGTCGACGCCCTGCTTGAGGAACGCGACACGTTCCAGGCCCATGCCGGTGTCGATGTTCTTGTTCGGCAGCTCGCGGACGATGTCGAAATCGACCTTCGACCGGACGTTCTCGATCTGGTACTGCATGAACACCAGGTTCCAGATCTCGACGTAGCGGTCGTCGTCCGTGGCGGGGCCTCCGTCGGCGCCGTAGGCCGGGCCGCGATCGAAGAAGATCTCGGAGCACGGGCCCGCGGGGCCGGGCTGGCCGGTGTGCCAGTAGTTGGTGTCCTTGCCGAGGCGCTGGATGCGCTCGTCGGGGAGGCCCGCCACCTTCTTCCAGAGGGCGATCGCCTCGTCGTCCTCCTCGTAGACGGTGACCCAGAGGTCGTCGGGCGAGAACGCGAGGCCGCCGTCGGCCTCGCTCGAGGTCAGCAGCTCCCAGGCGTAGCCGATGGCCTCCTCCTTGAAGTAGTCGCCGAACGAGAAGTTGCCGTTCATCTGGAAGAACGTGCCGTGCCGGGGGGTCTTGCCGACCTCCTCGATGTCGTTGGTGCGGATGCACTTCTGCACGCTCGTCGCGCGCGCGTACGGGGTCGGCACGAGACCGGTCAGGTACGGGATGAACGGCACCATGCCGGCCACGGTGAAGAGCAGCGACGGGTCGTCGCTGACCAGCGAGGCGGACGGGACGACGGTGTGCCCGCGCTCCCCGAAGTAGTCGAGCCAACGGCGGCGGATCTCGGCGGTCTGCATGGTTCTCCTGAGGGAGGGGGTCGGTCGGTGGGGCTGCTGACGAGGAGGCGGCGGGCGCCTCGCGCGGTCAGCTCGCGTTGATGGTGCCGGCCGGCCCTGCCGTGGGCTCGCCGTCGTCGCTCGGGTCCGCGGCACGGAGCTCGGCGTCGCGGGAGCGGTACCCGTCGACCACCGCGGCGCGGAAGTGGTCGAGTCCGCCGTCGAGCTCGCCGAAGAACCGGCGGCCACGCGGGGTCGAGTTGAGGAGGTGCGCACCGACGAGGCCGAGCGCGACTCCGACGGACAGCAGGACCAGGTTCTTCACGGGTGCTCCTCACGACGTGTCCCGTGACGAGCACACGGGACGACACGTCAGCCTACTTCGTCGTCGTCGTCCGCCGGGAACGGCGGAGGGAGGAGCTCGATCGGGAACGACCGAGGGAGCGCCCCACGTGACGTGGAGCGCTCCCTCGGAAGCGGTGCGGGTGGTGCTAGCGGGCTGCGTAGTACTCGACGACCAGCTGGACCTCGCAGGTCACGGGGACCTCGGCGCGCTTCGGGCGACGCACGAGGCGGGCCTGCAGCTTGTCGATCTCGACCTCGAGGTAGCCCGGGGTCTTGGGCAGCAGGTCGACGTGGCCGCCGGCCGCGGCGACCTGGAAGGGCTCGGTCGTCTCGCTCTTGGCCTTGACGTGGATCATCTGGCCGGGCTTGACGCGGAACGAGGGGCGGTCGACGAGCTTGCCGTCGACGAGGATGTGACGGTGCACGACCATCTGGCGAGCCTGCGCCGTGGTGCGGGCGAAGCCGGCACGCAGGACGAGGGCGTCGAGACGGGTCTCGAGCAGCTCGACCAGGTTCTCACCGGTCAGGCCCGAGGCCTTGCGGGCCTCGTTGAAGACGATCTTGAGCTGGGCCTCGCGGATGCCGTACTGGGCACGCAGGCGCTGCTTCTCGCGGAGACGGACGGCGTAGTCGCTGTCGGTCTTGCGCTTGGTGCGGCCGTGCTCGCCGGGAGCGTAGGGACGCTTCTCGAGGTAGCGGGCGGCCTTCGGGGTGAGGGCGATGCCGAGAGCACGCGAGAGACGCGTCTTGCTCCGGGTGCGGGACTTGGTGGACATGCGTGTTCCTATCGAGATCTTGTCGGTGGTGATGTTCCGCCAGCCAGGCGCGTGAGCGCCGACGGGCCTAACAAGAGGGATGATCGCCGCGGTGGAGACCGGCTACAGGTCGGACCACCTTGGTCGGGTCGTCATCAGCAGCCGCGCGTCGACGCCCGAGTGCAGGCAACCCCCCGAGCATACAGGAGCACGGTCTGGCGGGCGACCCCGACGTGGGCGCGTGTCGCCGACCAGCTGACGGCCTCTCGCCCGGCATCAGCCGCCGCGGGTGATCCGACGCAGCTTCTCGAGCCGGGCGGCGACGTCGCGCTCGTTGCCGTTGGCCGTCGGGTCGTAGTACGTGCGACCGACGAGCTCGTCAGGCAGGTACTGCTGCTCGACGACCCCGAACTCGGAGTCGTGCGAGTACTTGTAGCCCTTGCCGTGGCCGAGGCGCTTCGCACCCGGGTAGTGCGCGTCGCGGAGGTGCTTGGGCACCGGGCCGGCCGCACCGGCACGGACGTCGGCGATCGCGGCGTCGAGGGCGCTGTAGGAACGGTTGGACTTCGGTGCGGTCGCCAGGTAGACGACGGCCTCGGCCATCGGGATGCGCCCCTCCGGCATGCCGATCATCTGCACGGCGGTGGCCGCCGAGACGGCGACCGTGAGGGCGTTCGGGTCGGCCATGCCGATGTCCTCGCCGGCGGACACGATGATGCGACGGCAGATGAAGCGAGGATCCTCGCCGGCCTCGATCATCCGGGCGAGGTAGTGCAGCGCGGCGTCGACGTCGGAGCCGCGGACCGACTTGATGAAGGCGCTGATGACGTCGTAGTGCTCGTCGCCGTTGCGGTCGTAGCGGAGCAGCGCCCGGTCGACCGACTGGGCCACCGTCTCGGCCGTGATCACCGGCCGGTCGTCGGCGTCGTCCGGGTCGTCGTACTCGGCGTCGGGGTCGTAGTCGGCGTCGGCGTCGGCGGACGGGTCGTCAGGACGGGCTCCGCGCGCCTCCTCGGCGGTCGCGGCGGCGGAGTGGGCCGAGGCCTCGAGGGCGGTCAGCGCCCGACGGGCGTCTCCGGACGCGAGGCGGACGATCGTCGCCAGCGCCTCGTCGTCCAGCACGACCCTGTCGGCCAGGCCGCGGGGGTCGACGACCGCCCGCCGGACGAGGTCTCCGAGGTCGTCGTCGCTCAGCTGCTCGAGCGTGAGCAACAGCGACCGGGAGAGCAGCGGCGTGATGACGGAGAACGACGGGTTCTCGGTCGTCGCCGCGATGAGGATCACCCAGCCGTTCTCGACTCCCGGCAGCAGCGCGTCCTGCTGCGCCTTCGTGAAGCGGTGGATCTCGTCGAGGAACAGGACGGTCGTCGTGCCGTAGAGGTCGCGGTTCGTCAGCGCCTTCTCCATCACCTGCCGGACGTCCTTCACGCCGGCCGTCACCGCCGAGAGCTCGATGAACTGCCGCCCCGACGTGTGGGCGATCGCCTGCGCGAGCGTGGTCTTGCCGGTGCCGGGCGGGCCCCAGAGGATGACGGAGACGGCGCCCTGCTCGCCGGTGGTGTCGCTCGCCAGGGTGACGAGCGGGGAGCCGGGCCGGAGGAGGTGTCGCTGACCGGCGACCTCGTCGAGGCTGGTGGGGCGCATGCGGACCGCGAGGGGGGTCGAGCTCTGCGGGAGCGGGCTCATGAGGACCAATGGTAGACCGGGCCGCCGACACCGACCGGCGGCTCGGATACAGTCGTCCGGGACATCACCGGCATGGAGGACACGTGGCACCGAGCAGGAACCAGGACCGTGAGGCACGCGACCGGCTGAGGGCGTACACGGCCCGCCAGCGGGTGCACGAGACGCAGGTGCGCCGCCGTCGCCGGGACAACCTCCTCGCCGCCGTCGGCGTCGTGGTCGTGGTCGGCCTCGCGGTCGTCACCCAGGTGGTGTGGAACACGGACGGCAGCGCCGACGAGGCCACCGCCTCCGCCAGCCCCTCCCCCTCGGAATCGGCGTCGGCGACCGGGGACGTCCCCAGCGCCGACATCGCCGAGGGACGCACCTGGACGGGGCAGCTCGACCTCAACGACGACGTCCAGCTCGGCGTCGAGCTCGACGGGGCCACGGCGCCCCAGGCCGCCTCGGTGATCATCGACCTCGCGCAGCAGGGCTTCTACACCGACACGACCTGCCACCGGATGAGCGACGCCGAGACGGCGAAGTTCATCCAGTGCGGCTCGGCGAACGGCGACGGCACGGGCGACGCGGGCTTCACCTTCGGGCCCCTCGAGAACGTGCCGGCCGACGGCCTCTACCCGACCGGCACCATCGCGATGGCGAGGGGCGCCGAGCCGGACTCGCAGTCGACCCAGTTCTTCGTCACCTACGGGGACACCTACCTCGACGCGTCGACGGGCGGCTACACCGTCGTCGGCCGGGTCACGAGCGGCCTCGACCAGCTCACGGCGAACATCACGGACGCGGGCCTGACCCCGTCCACCGCCGAGGTCCCGAACGACGGCGCCCCGGTCGTGCCGACCACGATCACGTCACTGACGCTGGAGTAGGCGGGCGTCCCTGCTCGTGCAATAGGCTGGGCACCCATCGCCGGGGCCCGTCCTGGGCTCCGCGACGAGCACCTCCAGCAAGGGATGACAGTGGCTACTGACGATCAGGCACCCTGGGGCCGCGTCGACGACGACGGAACCGTCTACGTGCGCGAGGGCGACGGCGAGCGGGCTGTGGGGCAGTACCCCGACGCCACGCCCGCCGAGGCCCTCGCCTACTACGAGCGCAAGTACACCGAGCTGAACGGGCAGGTCACCCTGCTCGAGCAGCGGGTCAAGCGGGGCGCCTCGGCGTCGGACGTGACCAAGACGGTCGCGCACCTGAAGCAGCTGCTCGTCGAGCCGAGCGCCGTCGGCGACCTCGCCGCGCTCCGCACCCGCGTCGACGCCCTCGACAGCACGGTGGGCGAGCTGACCGAGAAGCAGAGCGCCGAGGCGCAGGAGGCGCTGGTCGAGGCCGTCGCCTACCGCACCTCCCTGGTCGCGGAGGCCGAGGCCCTCGCCGCGCAGGACCCCGCGCGCGTGCAGTGGAAGCAGGTCACCGCCTCCGTCGACGACATCTTCGCCCGCTGGCAGAAGCACCAGACCGAAGGCCCCCGGATCCCCAAGGGCGAGGGCAACGACCTCTGGAAGCGGTTCCGTACGGCTCGCTCGACCATCGACCAGCACCGCAAGGCGTTCTACGCCGACCTCGACGCCACGCACCGCGAGGCGCGCCAGCGCAAGCAGGCGCTCGTCGAGTCCGCCGACGCCCTCGCGAGCAAGGGCGCCGACGGCATCCCCGAGTACCGGCGTCTGCTCGACGACTGGAAGCGCGCCGGTCGTGCGGGCAAGAAGTACGACGACGCGCTCTGGGCCCGCTTCAAGCGCGCCGGCGACGTGCTCTACGCCGCCAAGGGCGAGATCGTCGCGCAGGACGACGCCGAGTACGCGGACAACCTCACGGCCAAGCTCGCCCTGCTCGACGACGCCGAGAAGATCCTCACGAACGACGACCGCGTGTCGGCACGAGAGGCGCTCACCACGATCCAGCTCCGCTGGGACGAGATCGGCCGTGTGCCGCGCGACCAGGTCCGACCCGTCGAGGACAGGCTGCGCAAGGTCGAGTCGCACGTCCGTCAGCTCGACGAGACGCACTGGGAGAAGAACAACCCCGAGCGCAAGGCCCGGTCCGAAGGGCTCGCGAGCCAGCTGCAGGACGCGATCACCAAGCTCGAGGACGAGCTCGCCGAGGCCGAGGCCGGCGGCGACGCCCGCAAGGTGAAAGAGGCGCGCGAGGCCCTCGACGCTCGTCGCGTCTGGCTGGACGCCCTCGGGTCCTGACCCGCGCCTCCCCCGGGTCCTGACCGCCCGCCGTTCTCCACAGGAGGCGGCGGGCGGTTCGTCGTCCTGGGCCTCGGCGGCCATGCTGGGGCGGTGTCCCCCGCCCTGCCCAGACTCCTGACCGCTCGTGACCTTCCCGAGGTCGAGCTGCAGGCCGCGGCGCTCGACGGCGAGGTCTGCCGGGTGGCCGACAGCTGGGCGTCGATCGCCGATCCCGACGACGCGTGGCGGCGGGCGGAGGCCCTGGCCAACCGCCTCGGCACGGTGGTCGTGGCGGCACGGGGCACGGCCGCCTGGATCTGGGGAGCACGGGCCGGGGCTCCCCGCAGGCTGGAGGCGGTGGTGCCGTCGTGGGCACGTCACCACGACGACAGGCCCGACGTCGCGGTGGGCGAGGTCCTCATCGACGCCGACGAGATCTCGCAGGTCGGGCGCGTCCGGGTGACGACCCCGACCCGCACCGTCCTCGACCTGCTCCGGGCCGACGACTGGTCGGTCGAGGCGGAGCGCCTCGTGCGCACCCTGCTCGTCGAGCACCGCGTCGATCCGCGTCGGGTCACCGGCCTCGTGCGACGACACGGCCGCCTGCCGGGCCGACGGCGGGCGGCGGACCGACTGCGGACGCTCGTGGACCCCCTAGTGGTCTGATCCCCGTGGTGCGGCATCCGCGCTCCTCGCGGGCCCGCCGTGCGCGGCCCGTGCCGGACGCCCCGGCTCAGCCGGCGCTGACCCGGTAGACGTCGTAGACGGCGTCGATCCGACGCACGGCGTTGAGCACACGGTCGAGGTGCGTCGTGTCGCCCATCTCGAAGACGAAGCGGCTGATCGCCAGGCGCTCGTCCGAGGTGGACACGTTGGCCGAGAGGATGTTCACGTGGTGCTCGGACAGCACTCGCGTGACGTCGGACAGCAGGCCCGCGCGGTCGAGGGCCTCGATCTGGATCTGGACCAGGAAGACGCTCTTCGACGACGGGGCCCACTCGACCTCGATCATCCGCTCGGGCTCCTGCATGAGGCCCTGCACGTTGTGGCAGGTGGCCTGGTGCACGCTGACGCCCTGCCCACGCGTCACGAACCCGACGACCTGGTCGCCGGGGACGGGCGTGCAGCACTTCGCGAGCTTCACGAGGATGTCGGGCGCGCCGCGGACGAGGACGCCCGAGTCGCTGTTGCGGAGGGGACGGGACACGCCCTTGCTCGGGAACTCGTACTCCCCCTCGACCTCGGTCTGCTGCTGGACGGAGGCGAGCACCTTCTCGATGACCGACTGGGTCGACAGGTGGCCCTCGCCGACGGCGGCGTAGAGGCTCGAGACGTCGTCGTAGCGGAGCTGGGACGCCACCTCGGAGATGCTGTCCTGGTTCATCAGCTTCTGCAGCGGCAGGTTCTGCTTGCGCATCGCACGGGCGATCGCGTCCTTGCCCTGCTCGATCGCCTCGTCGCGGCGCTCCTTCGTGAACCACTGCCGGATCTTGTTCCGGGCACGCGGGCTCTTGACGAAGCCGAGCCAGTCCTGGCTGGGACCGGAGTCGGGGTTCTTCGAGGTGAAGACCTCGACGACGTCGCCGCTGTTGAGCACGCTCTCGAGCGGGATGAGACGGCCGTTGACCTTGGCACCCATCGTGCGGTGCCCGACCTCGGTGTGCACGGCGTAGGCGAAGTCGACGGGCGTCGCTCCCGAGGGGAGGCCGATGACCTTGCCCTGGGGCGTGAAGACGTAGACCTCCTTCGCGCCGATCTCGAAGCGGAGGCTGTCGAGGAACTCCCCTGGGTCGGCGGTCTCGGCCTGCCAGTCGGAGATGTGCGCCAGCCACGCCATGTCGGTCTCGGTACGGGCGCCGGTGGCCGTGTCGTCACGACCGCCGTTCATCCTCTGCTTGTACTTCCAGTGGGCTGCGACGCCGAACTCGGCCCGCTGGTGCATCTCGTGCGTGCGGATCTGGATCTCGACCGGTCGCCCCTTGGGGCCGATGACCGTCGTGTGGAGCGACTGGTACAGGTTGAACTTGGGCGTCGCGATGTAGTCCTTGAAGCGACCGGGGATCGGGTTCCAGCGGGCGTGGATCGAGCCGAGCACGGCGTAGCAGTCGCGCAGCGACGTGACGAGCACGCGGATGCCGACGAGGTCGTAGATCTCGTCGAACTCGCGACCCCGCACGATCATCTTCTGGTAGATCGAGTAGTACTGCTTCGGCCGACCGACCACCTCGCCGCGGATCTTCGTCGACTTGAGATCGGACTTGACCGCGTTGATGACGTTCTGGACGAACTGCTCGCGCTGCGGCGTGCGCTGCCTGACGAGGTTGTCGATCTCGACGTAGAGCTTCGGGTGGAGGACGGCGAAGCTCAGGTCCTCCAGCTCCCACTTGATGGCCTGGATGCCCAGCCGGTGAGCGAGGGGGGCGTAGATCTCGAGCGTCTCGGTCGCCTTGCGCGTCGCCGACGACGACTCGACGAAGCCCCACGTGCGGGCGTTGTGCAGCCGGTCGGCGAGCTTGATCACGAGCACCCTGATGTCCTTCGACATCGCGACGACCATCTTGCGCACGGTCTCGGCCTGGGCGCTGTCGCCGTACTTCAGCTTGTCGAGCTTCGTCACCCCGTCGACGAGCATGGCGATCTCGTCGCCGAAGTCGCGCTGCAGCATGTCGAGCGTGTAGTCGGTGTCCTCCACGGTGTCGTGGAGCAGCGCAGCGGCGATCGTCTTCGAGCCGATGCCGAGGTCGGCGAGGATCTGCGCGACGGCAACCGGGTGCGTGATGTAGGGCTCGCCGCTCTTGCGGAGCTGGCCACGGTGCGCCTTCTCGGCGACCGTGTAGGCACGCTCGATGACGACGAGGTCGGCCTTCGGATGGTGCATCCGGACCGTCTTGACGAGGCGGTCGACGGCGCCGGCGGGCTGGCTGCGGGAGAAGAGCCTCGGCAGCAGGGTGCGGAGCGACGCCGTGCCGCCCTGCTCGGGACTGGGGGGTGTCTCCCTCGTGGTGATCTCGGTCACGACCGCGCCTCCTCGTCGTCGCTCGCGCACGGTGACGCGCCTCCGGGAACGGGCATCGGGTCGTGCACGAGTCGGGACAACGCTACTCGCTCCCGGTCAGTCGACCGTCGGGCGAGCGTCGCCGTCGCTGACGACGTCGCCGTCCGCGTCGCGCCAGGCGAGCATGCCGCCCTCCACGTTCACGGCCCGCAGGCCGGCGCGACGGAGCGCGGCGGTGGCCCGCATCGAGCGCATGCCCGAGTGGCAGACGACGAGCACGTCCCGGTCCGTGGGGACCTCGTCCACCCGCTCGCCCAGCTCGGAGAGCGGCAGGAGCACGGCCCGCGACGCGTGGCCCTCGTCCCACTCCGACTGCTCGCGCACGTCGAGGAGGTAGGCGCCGCCGCCCACGAGGGCCACCGCCTCCTGCGCGGTCACCTCAGGCATCGAGGAGGCGGGACCTCCGCCCAGGGGCGCGCTCACGACGCGATCACCGAGGCCGCCGCGGCGTCGGCGTCACGCGCACGATCGGCGCGCTTGCGGTCGTCGCGCTTCTTGATGTCGGACTCCCCGATCCGGAGCGTCGCGTAGAGCGGCGACGCGATGAAGATCGTCGAGTAGGTGCCCACCAGGATGCCGATGAAGAGGGCGAGCGAGATGTCTCGGAGCGTGCCGGCGCCGAGGACGAACGCACCGATGAAGAGGATCGCGGCGACGGGGAGCAGGGCGACGACCGAGGTGTTGATCGACCGGACCAGCGTCTGGTTGATCGCGAGGTTGATCGACTGGCCGAAGGTGCGCCGGGAGCCCTCGCCGTCCTCCGCGGTGTTCTCGCGGATCTTGTCGAAGACCACGACGGTGTCGTAGAGGGAGTAGCCGAGGATGGTGAGGAAGCCGATGACCGCGGCGGGCGTGACCTCGAAGCCGACGATGCCGTAGATGCCGGCGGTGAGCACGAGGTCGTGCAGCAGCGCCGTCATGGCGGCGAGCGACATCTTCCAGGTGCGGAAGTAGAGCGTCATGCCGATGGCCGCGAGGATGAGGAAGATCACGAGGCCCTTGATGGCCTGGCCCGTGATGTCGGCACCCCAGGAGGCGCCGATGAACGAGGAGGTGACCCGCTCAGCGGGAACGTCGTAGGCCGTCGCGAGGGCGTCGGCCACGTCGTTCGTCTGCGTCGCCTCGAGCTGCGAGGTCTGCACGCGGATGGTGTCGCTGCCGACCTGGGTGACCCGGGGGTTCGAGCCCGGGGCGACGTCCTCGACCGTCTGCGTCGCGACGTCCTGGTCGAGCTCGGCGGGCTGGGCCACCTGGAACTCGGAGCCGCCGGTGAACTCGATGCCGAAGTGGTAGCCGCCCCGGAGGAACGGCACCGTCGCGCAGATCACGATGACGACCGCGGCGATGATGTACCACGTGCGCCGGCGGCCCACGATGTCGTAGGAACGAGCCCCTGTGTAGAGGTCGTTGCCGAACTTGGAGAAGCTGGCCATCAGCTGTCCTTCCCTTCACCGCGCGCAGAGTCGTCGACTCGGGTGCTCGTGCTCTCTGCCGCCTTGCGTTCGGCGATGGTCTGGCGCTTGGCCGCCTCTCGGCCGCCCGCGCCCTTGCGGGCCCCCGTGGGGACGGGGGTGCGGAACTGGGCCCGACCGCGGTACACGGCGCCGAGCGCCTTCGGGTTCAGCCCGCTGAACGCGTGGCCCTCGCCGAAGAACCGCGTGCGAGCGATCAGCTGCAGCATCGGGTGCGTGAAGAGGGCGACGACGATCAGGTCGATCACCGTCGTGATCCCGAGCGTGAGGGCGAAGCCCTTGACGTTGCCCACCGCGAGGATGAACAAGGTGATGGCGGCGAGGAAGTTCACGGTGTCGGAGGCGACGATCGTGCGGATCGCGCGCTTCCAGCCGGACTCGACGGCGCTCTCGAGGATGCGCCCGTCACGCAGCTCGTCGCGGATGCGCTCGAAGTAGACGATGAACGAGTCGGCCGTGATGCCGATCGCCACGATCAACCCCGTCACGCCGGCGAGGGAGAGCCGGTAGCCCTCGCGCCAGGACAGGATCGCGATGACGAGGTACGTGAGCAGCGCGGCGATCATCAGCGACAGGACGGTGACGAAGGCGAGCGCACGGTACTGGATCAGGGAGTAGATCACGACGAGGATCAGGCCGATGAGGCCGGCGATCAGGCCGCTCACCAGCTGGGTCTGGCCGAGGGTCGCGGTGATGTTCTCGTTGCTCTGCACGGAGAAGCTGATCGGCAGGGCGCCGAACTTGAGCTGGTCGGCCAGGGTCTTCGAGGTGTCCTGCGTGAACGAGCCCGTGATCTGGGCCTTGCCGTCGGTGATGGCGGCGTTCGCGGACGGGGCCGTGATCACCTGGTTGTCGAGCGTCACCGCGAACTGGTTCTGCGGGGCCTGGAGGGCCACCAGCCGTGACGTGACGTCGCTGAACCGGTCGGTGCCCTGACGGTCGAACTCGAGGTTGACGGCCCACGTGTTCGTCGAGTTGCCCTGCGAGTCAGTGGCGAGGCCGTTGGTGGCGTCGCTGATGTCGCTGCCCTGCACCTCGACCGGGCCGAGGATGAACTTGGCGGTGCCGTCGGTCGAGCAGGTGACGAGCGGCTCGTCGTCGCGAGCCGTCGACAGGTCGTTGTCGGCGGCGCACTGGTAGTTCGTGTACTCGTCGGCGAGCTGCTCCGTGATCCAGTTCAGGTCGGAGGCGTTCGTCGGCGAGGCCGTCGGGGTCGAGTTGAGATCGGGGTTCGGCGTGTAGGGCGTCGCCGAGGGGCTCGCCGTGGCGTCGGCGTCGCCGCCCACCGCGGCGTTGCTCACGGCCTCGGTGTAGAGCACGGGCCGGAAGGTCAGCTTGGCCGAGGCCTCGATGCGCTCGAGCGTCTCGTTGTCGGGCCGACCGGGGATCGACACGACGATGTTCTGCGCGCCCTGGCGGGTGATCTCCGACTCGGAGACGCCGGCGCTGTCGATGCGCTGGCGGATGATCGTCACGGCCTGGTCGAGCTGCTGGCTGGACACGGACTGGCCGTCGTCGAGCTGCGCGGCGAGGGTGATCTGCGTGCCGCCCTGCAGGTCGAGCGCCAGCTCGGGGACCCAGCTCGCGCCGTCCCACCAGCCGTCACGACCCGAGTCGTTGAGGGCGGTGGCGGTGCCGTTCAGCGCGGCGAGGCCCGCGATGATGACGAGCAACCACGTCAGGGAACGAATTGCCTTCTTGACCGGCGTCGAACGTGCCACGGAGGTTCTGCTTTCTCATGGGAGCGCGCGCCCCGAGGGGCGCGCGCCGTCGTCTGGGCCGGGGCTCACGAGTGGGCCCCGGCTGTCGGCGGGTCAGGCCTTGTTCGGCTTGTCCGTGTCGGTGGTGGAGTCGAGGCGCGTCTCGTCGACCCGCTCGCCGTAGGCGGGCGACGTGCGGTCGGCGGTCGTGGCGTCGTCGACGATCAGGTCGTCGGCCGGGCGGGCGCCGAGCTCGTCGGCGTCGGTGACCACGGCGTCGTCGGCGACGACGGGCTCGACGACGCGGCCCAGGGTCTGGCGGTGCACGCGCAGGACGGTGCCGGGCGAGACCTCGACCTCGGCGATGTTGGCCTCGTCGTCGATCGACACGAGCGTGCCGTAGACGCCGAAGCTCAGCATCACCTCGACGCCGGGGACCATCTTCGACTGCAGCGTCGCCTGCTGGGCGTCACGCTTGCGCTTGTTGCGGAACATGAAGAAGACGAGGACCACCAGGAGGAGGACCATGATGATTGTTGTGGCGTCCATGAGGAACTGCCTTTCGAAGCTCGTGGGGATGGGCGGCGCGGGCGGTGGTGAGGGTGCCTCGCGCCGACAGGCCTAGCGGCGATCATAGTTCATCGCCGAACAGC
The DNA here is from genome assembly GCF_963515265.1 of uncultured Frigoribacterium sp. Taxonomy (NCBI): domain Bacteria; kingdom Bacillati; phylum Actinomycetota; class Actinomycetes; order Micrococcales; family Microbacteriaceae; genus Frigoribacterium; species uncultured Frigoribacterium sp. Next base: position 16,235 of record NZ_CAUPYL010000008.1, on the reverse strand, counting down.
GCCCCTGACGGGCGCTGGAGCCCGAAGTGCCGCCAGGCCTCCGGCGTCGCCACGCGGCCCCGGGGGGTGCGGATCAGCAGGCCGATGCGAACGAGGAACGGCTCGACGACGGACTCGATCGTGTCCGCCTCTTCTCCGACCGAGACGGCGAGCGTGCCGAGCCCGACGGGGCCGCCGCCGAATCTCGTGAGCACGGTCGACAGGACCTCGCGGTCGAGCCGGTCGAGGCCGAGGTCGTCGACGTCGTAGAGCGCCAGGGCGTCCCGCACCGTCGCCAGGTCGGCGTCCCGTCCGTGGACCAGCGAGTAGTCGCGGACGCGACGGAGCAAGCGATTCGCGATGCGCGGCGTGCCGCGGCACCGACCGGCGATCTCGGCCAGGGCGTCGCCGTCGACGGGGATGCCGAGCAGGGAGGCGGCGCGGCGGAGCACCTCGGTGAGCTCGGCGGCGTCGTAGAACTCGAGGTTGGCCGTGAAGCCGAACCGGTCGCGGAGGGGGTTCGGCAGCATGCCGCTCCTCGTGGTGGCGCCGACGAGCGTGAAGGGCGACAACTCGAGCGGGATGCTCGTCGCGCCGGCGCCCTTGCCGACCATGATGTCGATCCGGTAGTCCTCCATGGCGAGGTACAGCATCTCCTCCGCGGAGCGCGCCATGCGGTGGATCTCGTCGATGAAGAGAACCTCGCCGGGGACGAGGGCCGACAGCACGGCGGCGAGGTCGCCCGCGTGCTGGATGGCCGGACCGGACGACATCCGGAGCGGCCGCCCGCTCTCGTGCGCCACGATCATCGCGAGGGTGGTCTTGCCGAGCCCGGGAGGACCAGCCATGAGGATGTGGTCGGGCGTCCGCCCCTGCATCGACGCCGCCTTGAGCAGCAGCTCGAGCTGTCCGCGCACCTTCTTCTGGCCGACGAACTCGTCGAGCGAGGTGGGGCGGAGCGCTCCCTCGAAGGCGAGCTCCGCCTCGGACTCGACGACGGGTCGGGTGAGGTCGGCGTCGGTCACGCGCGTGCGCCCAGCGACTTCTGAGGGCCGAGGTGGCCGAGGGCGGCGCGCAGCAGCGACGGCACGGAGACGGCGACGTCGGGCCCGCGGTCGGCGACCACCGAGTCGACGGCGGCCTGCGCCTCCTTCTCGGACCAGCCCAGCCCGACGAGGGCCGTGAGGACGTCGGCCGAGGTCGAGGAGGCGGCGGTCACGGTGGGCGCGACAGCCCGGACGTCGAGCTTGCCCGCCAACGAGAGGACGATCAGCTTCGCGGTCTTGGGCCCGATGCCGGACACGCGTCGGAAAGGCGCGTCGTCGTCGTCGGCGACCGCGTGCGCGACCTGCGACGGGCTGAGCGTGGCGAGCACGCCCTGTGCCGATTTCGGGCCGACGCCGGTGACGCTCCGCAGCAGATCGAACACCTCGAGTTCTTCGAGCTCGGCGAAGCCGAAGAGCGAGAGGTCGTCTTCTCGTACGATCAGCGTCGTGAACAGCTGGAGCGTCGTGCCGACCGCCGCCGTGAGGGCGAGCTGGGGCGTCACTCCGACCCGGAGGCCCACTCCCCCGACCTCGACGACGACGCTGGTTCCGGAGGCGGACAGCACGGTGCCGCGGACGCTCGAGATCATCTGCCCAGCCTAGGAGTCCGGGCCGACTTCTCCGCCTCGCGCCACGCCTTCTGCGCGGTCGTGAGACCGCCGCCGCTCGGTGCCGAGGGGAGGCCGCCGCGACGCCACGCGTGGCAGATCGCCAGCGCGAGGGCGTCGGCGGCATCGGCCGGCTTCGGCGCTTCGGCGAGGCCGAGCAGGCGGGCGACCATGGCACCGACCTGGGCCTTGTCCGCCGAGCCGTAGCCGGTCACGGCCGCCTTGACCTCGGACGGGGTGTGCATGGCCACGGGGACGGAGCGCTCGGCGGCGGCGCGCAGCGCCAGTCCGCTCACCTGGGCTGTGCCCATCACGGTGGACAGGTTGTTCTGCGCGAAGACGCGCTCGATGGCCATCGCGTCGGGACGGTGCTCGTCGACCAGCTGCTCGATGCCGCGCCCGATCGTGAGGAGGCGCTGCTCGAGCGGCATGTCGGCCGGCGACCGGATCACGGTCACCGCCACGAGGGTGGCCCGGCGGCTCGCGTCGACCTCGACGACCCCGACCCCGCAGCGGGTCAGGCCGGGGTCGATGCCGAGCACCCGCAGGGTCACCTCGGCGGCTCAGTCGTCGTCGTCGTCGAGCGCGGCCTGCACGTCGGCGGGGACGTCGTAGTTGGCGTAGACGTTCTGCACGTCGTCGTCGTCGTCGAGCGCGTCGACGAGGCGGAACACCTTGCGGGCGGTCTCGAGGTCGACCTCGATCTTGAGGCCGGGGACGAACTCGACGTCGGCGGAGTCGTAGTCGATGCCCGCCTCCTGGAGCGCCGTGCGCGCGGGCACCAGGTCGGACGGCTCGGTCACGATCTCGAAGCCCTCGCCACGGTCGGTGACCTCTTCGGCGCCGGCGTCGAGCACGGCCGCCAGCACGTCGTCCTCGCTGAGCTCGCCGGTCTTCATGACGGCGATGACGCCCTTGCGGCTGAAGTTGTAGGCGACGCTGCCCGGGTCGGCCATGGTGCCCCCGTTGCGCGACATGACCGTGCGGACGTTCGCCGCCGCGCGGTTCTTGTTGTCGGTGAGGCACTCGATCAGCAGGGCGACGCCGTTGGGGCCGTAGCCCTCGTAGACGATGGTCTGGTAGTCGACGGACTCGCCGCTGAGGCCCGCGCCGCGCTTGACGGCACGGTCGATGTTGTCGTTGGGGACCGAGGTCTTCTTGGCCTTCTGGACGGCGTCGACGAGCGTCGGGTTGCCGGACATGTCGGCCCCGCCCTGCTTGGCCGCGACCTCGATGTTCTTGATGAGCTTGGCGAACGACTTGGCGCGACGGCTGTCGATGACGGCCTTCTTGTGCTTGGTCGTGGCCCACTTGGAATGCCCGGACACGGTGCTCCTCACTTCCGGTTGACGATCCGGACCATCCTACCGGCAGGCCCGCCGCCGGGGCGGCAGCGACGGGTCAGGACGGGGCAGGACCCGGGACGAGGAGGCGCGTCAGCGCGAGGACCAGGCGCGCGCCTTGTCGAGGAACCGAGCGTGGAAGCGGAGCTCACCGGTCACCTCGGGGTGGAAGGACGTGCCGAGCAGGTTGCCCTGCTCGACGGCGACGACGCGGCCGTCGTCGAGCACGCCGATCGCGGTGGCGAGCGGGCCGACCTCGGCGACCACGGGCGCCCGGATGAAGACGGCGTGCACGGGCGGGACGCCGACGACGGGGACGAGGAGATCGGTCTCGAAGGACTCGTTCTGGCCGCCGAAGGCGTTGCGGCGCACGGCGACGTCGAGCCCGCCGATCGTGCGCTGCCCCGTCAGGTGCTGGCTGGCCGGCCCGTCGACGACGCGGTCGGCCAGCATGATCAGCCCGGCACAGGTGCCGTAGACAGGCAGGCCCGCGTCGACGGCCGCGCGCAGCGGCTCGGCCATGCCGAAGGTGCGGCTGAGCTTGTCCATCACCGTGGATTCGCCGCCGGGGATCACGAGACCCGACACCGCCGCGAGCTCGTCGGGCCTGCGTACCGGGACGGCGACCGCTCCGAGGGCGGTCAGGACCGCGAGGTGCTCACGGAAGTCGCCCTGGAGGGCGAGGACCCCGACCCGCGGGGCCGCCGCCTCCTCGTGTCGGCTACCAGCCACGCTCGGCGAGGCGGTGCGGCGCGGGCAGGTCGGGCACGTTGATGCCGACCATGGCCTCGCCGAGGCCGCGCGACGCGTCGGCGACGACCTGCGGGTCGTCGAAGAACGTCGTGGCCTTGACGATCGCGGCGGCTCGCTCGGCGGGGTTGCCCGACTTGAAGATGCCGGAGCCCACGAAGACGCCGTCGGCGCCCAGCTGCATCATCAGCGCCGCGTCGGCGGGCGTCGCGACGCCGCCGGCGGTGAAGAGGACGACGGGCAGCTTGCCGGTCCCCGCGATCTCCTTGACGAGCTCGTACGGCGCCTGCAGTTCTTTCGCGGCCACGTACAGCTCGTCCGTCTTGAGCCCCTGCAGCTGCGCGATCTCCTTCGAGATGGTGCGGATGTGCTTGGTCGCCTCGGACACGTCGCCGGTGCCGGCCTCGCCCTTGGAGCGGATCATCGCGGCACCCTCGGTGATGCGGCGGAGCGCCTCGCCGAGGTTCGTCGCACCGCAGACGAAGGGGACCGTGAAGTTCCACTTGTCGATGTGGTTGACGTAGTCGGCGGGGCTGAGCACCTCGGACTCGTCGATGTAGTCGACGCCGAGCGTCTGGAGGATCTGTGCCTCGACGAAGTGGCCGATGCGCGCCTTCGCCATGACGGGGATGGAGACGGCCGCGATGATCTCGTCGATCATGTCGGGGTCGCTCATGCGGGCGACGCCGCCCTGCGATCGGATGTCGGCGGGCACGCGCTCGAGGGCCATGACCGCGACGGCGCCCGCCTCTTCGGCGATCTTCGCCTGCTCGACGTTGACGACGTCCATGATGACGCCGCCCTTGAGCATCTCGGCGAGACCGCGCTTGACGCGGTCCGATCCGGTGGTGCTGCCGGCGGACGGGACGGAGGTGGGGGTGCTGTCGCTCATGATGCCCTCAGTTTAGGCGCTGCCCGGGGGTGTGCGTCGCCGATGTGCCGCTCGTCACCGAGTGGCCTGGTCTCCCCCGGCGGGCCAGGCGGCCGCCAGCGCATCGCGGACGTCGCCGAGCAGCTGCGTGACGGCCTTGGTCTGGGCGATGATCGGGAAGAAGTTCGAGTCGCCGCCGTAGCGCGGCACCACGTGCTGGTGCAGGTGCTCGGCGATGCCGGCGCCGCCGACCGACCCCTGGTTCATGCCCATGTTGAAGCCCTGGGCGTGCGAGACCTCGCGGACGACGCGCATGGCGGTCTGGGTCAGGGCACCGATCTCGGCGACCTCGTCGGGCGTGGCCAGGTCGTAGGTCGAGATGTGCCGGTAGGGGCAGACCAGCAGGTGGCCGGGGTTGTACGGGTACAGGTTCAGCAGCACGAAGGCGTGCTGTCCCCGGGCGACGATCAGCGCTTCCTCGTCGCTGCGCGAGGGCGCGGCGCAGAACGGGCACGCGTCGTCGTGGGCGCCCTGGCCCAGGCTGACGTACACGGCACGGTGCGGCGTCCAGAGGCGCTGGAACGCGTCGGGCGCCGACGCGAAGTCGTCGGCCGACTCGGCGCGCGCCGGCCCGTCGCCGTCCGGGTCGACGTCGGCCGGCAGCTCGTCGGCGCCCGCCCCCACGGTCAGACCTGGGCCTTCGTCTCGATCGCCTGGAGGATCTTGGCCACGGCGTCGGCGACGGGCACGCCGTTCTCCTGGGAGCCGTCGCGGTAGCGGAAGCTCACGGCGCCGGCCGCGCGGTCCTCCTCGCCCGCGATGAGCTGGAAGGGCACCTTGGACTTCGTGTGCGTGCGGATCTTCTTGGGGAACCGGTCGTCGCCGTGGTCGACCTGGGCGCGGACGCCCTTCTCGCGCAGCTGGCGCACCACGTCGTCGAGGTAGTCGCCGTACTCGTCGGCCACGGGGATCGCCACGACCTGGACCGGGGACAGCCACACGGGGAACGCCCCGGCGTAGTGCTCGGTGAGGACGCCGAAGAAGCGCTCGATGGTGCCGAACAGCGCACGGTGGATCATGACCGGACGCTGCCGCGTGCCGTCCGCGGCCGCGTACTCGAGCTCGAAGCGCTCGGGCAGGTTAAAGTCGAGCTGGACGGTCGACATCTGCCAGGTGCGGCCGATGGCGTCGCGGGCCTGCACCGAGATCTTGGGGCCGTAGAACGCGGCTCCGCCCGGGTCGGGGACGAGCTCGAGGCCGGACTCCTCGGCGACCTCGCGGAGGGTCTGCGTCGCGGTGTCCCAGATGTCGTCGTCGCCGACGTACTTCACCGGGTCCTTCGTCGAGAGCTCGAGGTAGAAGTCGGTCAGGCCGTAGTCACGGAGCAGGGACAGGACGAAGTTCAGGGTGCCGGTCAGCTCCTCCTTCATCTTCTCGCGCGTGGTGAAGATGTGCGCGTCGTCCTGGGTCATGCCCCGCACGCGGGTGAGGCCGTGGATGACGCCCGACTTCTCGTTGCGGTAGACGGTGCCGAACTCGAAGAGGCGCATCGGCAGGTCGCGGTACGACCGCGGCTGCGAGCGGTACGCGAGGATGTGCATGGGGCAGTTCATCGGCTTGAGGTAGTAGTCGGCGCCCTGGCGGGTGACCTCGCCCTCGTCGTTCCTGGCCTCGTCGAGCTTCATGGCCGGGAACATGCCGTCCTTGTACCAGCCGAGGTGGCCTGAGGTCTCGAACAGGCTCGCCTTCGTGATGTGCGGCGTGTACACGAAGTCGTAGCCGGCGGCCTCGTGGCGTCGGCGCGAGTAGTCCTCCATCTCGCGACGGATGATGCCGCCCTTCGGGTGGAAGATCGCGAGGCCGGAGCCGATCTCGTCCGGGAACGAGAAGAGGTCGAGCTCGACGCCGAGCTTGCGGTGGTCGCGCTTCGCCGCCTCCTCGAGCCGGGCCTGGTACTCGCGCAGTTCGTCCTTCGTCGGCCAGGCTGTGCCGTAGATGCGCTGCAGCTGCGGGTTCTTCTCGGAGCCGCGCCAGTAGGCGGCGGCGACGCGCATCAGCTTCGTGGCGTTGCCGAGGACGCGGGTGGTGGGCACGTGCGGACCGCGGCAGAGGTCGGACCAGAGCACGTCGCCGCTCTTCGGGTCGACGTTGTCGTAGATGGTCAGCTCGGCGCCGCCGACCTCGACGGACTCGCCGTCGTCGCCGATCTCGTCGGCCGAGCCGCCCTTGAGGCCGATCAGCTCGAGCTTGTAGGGCTCGCCGGCGAGCTCGGCGCGGGCCTCGGCCTCGGTGACGACGCGGCGGCGGAAGCGCTGGCCCTGGCGGATGATCCGCTCCATGCCCTTCTCGATCGCCTTGAGGTCGTCGGGGGTGAAGGGCTCGGCGACGTCGAAGTCGTAGTAGAAGCCGTCGGTGACGGGCGGGCCGATGCCGAGCTTCGCCTCAGGGTTGATGCCCTGCACGGCCTGCGCCATGACGTGCGCCGCCGAGTGGCGGAGCACGGCCAGGCCGTCGGGCGAGCCGATGGGGACGGCCTCGGCGACGTCGCCCGCGTGCAGCTCGGACGCGAGGTCGCGGAGCTCGCCGCCGACGCGCATCGCGACGACGCCCTTGTCCGTGAACAGCTCGAGCCCCGTCGTGGTCTCGGTCGCCTCGACGGTCACGGGCGCGGCGGCGAGGGCGGCGGGGGCAGGCTGGTCTGACACGGTGGAGGGCTCCTGACGATCGAGGGGACGCGCGCCAGTTTAGTGCCGCCGGCAGTGGCACCCGCCGCCGGTCACGCCTCCCTCGGCGCCGTCCAGCCCAGGTCGAGGTCGTGCTGGTCGACCTCGCCGGGGCCGAGCTGCCAGACGTACTCGTTCTTCAGCTTCGCGCCGTCGTGGGCGAAGGGGCCCGTCCTGTGCGCGTAGAAGGCGACGGTCGGGAGGGTCGCGGGCGCCGCGGTGCGGACCGCGTTCGAGAAGTCGAGGTTGAGGCGTCTCAGGCCGCCCACGACGACGTCCCGCCACGGGCCGGTGTCGACGTCGCCGGCGTGGGGCGAGAGCTGCAGCGCGATGTGCAGCTGACGGTCGCCCATCGCGTCCTCGAAGGCGATGAGCCGGTGGTTCTCGACGGCCTGCAGCAGGGCCGGGTCGCCCTGGAGCACGTCCCGGAGAGCGTCGGGCGCGACGACGGCGCCGTTGTAGTCGACCGAGAGGTCGCTCCGGCCGTAGTGGAACAGCAGCGGCAGGTCGAGGAACTTCTCGGTGACGACCGCCGACAGTCCCTTCTCGCGCAGCACCGGCAGGACGTCGCGCATCCGGGTGACGTGTCCCCGGTCGTGGATGTTGTAGCGGATGCGGGGGCTGATGTTCTCGGCGCGGGCGATCGTGACGACGAGCTCGCCGGCCTCGTTCGTCTCGATCAGGTAGCCGAAGGGGTTGAACTGGAAGATCATCGGCAGCACGCCGTACTCCTGCTGCCGCGTGAGCCGGGCCGCGAGGTCGGGGTCGTCGGCGATCGCGCGGCGGAGGGCCACGGTGAACTCGGTCTCGATGCCGAGGTTGATCTCGAGGTCGCTCGCCCCGTACGAGCCGAGGACCGCCCGTGCGTACTTCAGGATGTGCCCCCGCATGTTCTCGCTGATGCCCTCGCCCCCGAACGCGGCGACGATCGTGTACTGCGACCAGTCGAGCCGGTCGTCCTCGAAGAGGCCCTTGAGGAACGGCGGGTAGCTGAGGATGACGTAGGTGAACCCGGTGCCGAACTCGCGCATCGTCTGGATGATCTTGTCCGGGTCCGGTCCGATCGACTTGATCATCGTCGACTCGGTGAGGGAGGCGGTGACGTTCATGCCGGTGGCCCAGGCGCCCAGCGAGAACGCGTTGAGCACGAACGGCGGGTGCGGCAGCTCGGCCGACGTGCGCGCGAACCCGAGCTGCAGCAGCTGTCGCGTGGCCTGGCGCTCGTCGGGGCCGCGCACCCAGCTCGTCGGCACGCCCGAGCTGCCCGACGACTCGTCGACGACCACCCCTCGACGAGGCAGGCGGCCGCCGAGGCAGCGCTCGGCGATGCTCCAGCGCTTGACGTACGACTCCTTGTCCATCTCGGGCAGGCGGGCGAAAGCGGCCTCGACCCCGTCACGGGTGTCGAGGCGACGGCCCTGCCCGTGCTCCCGCAGGAACGCCCGGTAGGCAGGCACCGACCGCGCCGCTCGCTCCATGGTGCGCCAGGCGCGCCAGCGCCCGAGCCGCCAGCGGAGCGGCTCGATGCCGGGGACGAGCAGGAGACGGTGCGTCTCGACCCGGGGCATCGCGAGCTTGACGAGGCCGTCGACGACCCGGAGGAGCGTGAAGACCACGAGCCGCTTCATCGTCCCTCCCCCGCCCCGATCGTCATCGCGGCGGCCGGGCGGCGGTGGGCCACGGGCGGCGCAGCGCTCCGCCCCAGCCGGAACAGCATCCAGGCCATGCGCCCGTCCTGCTCGTCGACGTCGACGGCGCGGACGAACGCGGTGTGCGACCGCGGGTTGGTGATGACGGTGCCGAACGGGTGCAGGGCCACGCCGTGCCGCGACAGCTCGAGCCACACCTCGAGGAACGCCCGGCCTGCCTCGACGTGGTCGGCGGGGCTCGCGAACGGGCCTTCGAGCCAGGCGAGCTGGCGGACGCCCTTCATGGTGCCGAGGTAGACCCGCCTGACGGCGTCGCCGACGACCGGCGCCGTCCAGAGCCCGCGGTGGCCCATGGCGAACCGGAGCACCGGCCCCGGCATCAACATGGTCTCGGCGCTCAGGCCGTCGCCGGTCTCCGCGGCCTCCCTCGCCGAGAAGCGCAGCCAGGTCATGATCTCGGCGTGCACGTCGTCGTCCTGCAGGTCGTCGAAGAGCGTCTCCTGGTTGATGCGGACGACGTCGTCGACCGTCGCGGCGTCGGTCGTGCTGCGGAGGAGGTGGCCGTGGGAGGCGGCGATCGCTCGGGCGCCGGCCAGCACCTCCTCGTCCACGGTCGTCGCGTCGTAGGGGCGGCGCGACGTCTGCCGGGCGAGGAAGGCGTCGCGGGCGGCGCGGTCGGCGTCGGTCGCCTCGTGCAGCTCGAGGACGACCTCGGCCAGGCGGTGCAGCCGGACCTCCCCGCCGAAGTCCATCGGCGCGAGGTCGAGCGCCTCACGGACGACGAAGCCCTGGGCGCGGGCGACGATCGCGAGGCCGGCGAGGAACACCCCGCCGCAGACGTGGGCGAACGGGATGCCGAACGACTCGGCGGGCAGGCCCCGGTCGAGGTCGTAACAGACGGTCGCCGTCGTCGCGGACGTCGGCTGCACGACGATCGGCTGCGAGTTGTGCGGCGACGGGTAGTGCCGCGCCTGGTCGATCAGTGCCGGCCAGGGCGTCGTCGGCCGCTCGCTCCCCCGAGGTTCCATGGGCCGACACTAGTGCGGCGACTCGCCCGGGCACCTGCACCTCAGGGATGAACCCCGGACCGGCGCACCGGGTTGCCCTCGCGGGTCACCGAGCCGAGAGCTCCTCGCCGCAGGCCTCGGCGGCGACCCAGGCGAGCATGCCGCACTTGACGCGCATGACGAACTTCGAGACGCCGTGCAGCGCGACGGCGTCGCCGAGGACCTCGTCGTCGGGCTCTCCCGCGCCGCGGGACCGCATCATCGCGCGGAACTCGCCGACCAGCGCCGCGAGCTCGGGCAGCGTCCGGCCGGGCGCGAGACCGGAGAGGACCGACGCCGACGCCATCGAGATGCTGCAGCCCGCGCCCTGCCATCGCAGGTCTGCCACGCGGTCGGTGCCCGGCTCGAGCCGGACCCGCACCGTGATCTCGTCGCCGCAGGTGGGGTTCCGCTCGAAGTGCTCGGCGTCGGCGCCCGTGAGCTCGCCGTCGCCGTGCCGCGCCTTCGCGTGGTCGAGGATCACCTGCTGGTAGAGCGAGTCGAGGGAGGCGCTCATCGGGCGTCCTCCGCCCCGAAGTAGCCGCGGACCCCGGCGACGCCGGCGACCAGACGGTCGACCTCGGCGGCGGTCGTGTACAGGTAGGTGCTCGCCCGCGTCGTCGCCGTCACGCCCAGCCGCCGGTGCAGCGGCTGCGCGCAGTGGTGGCCGACGCGCACCGCGATCCCCTCGGCGTCGAGGTACTGGCCGACGTCGTGCGCGTGCACGCCGTCGACGACGAAGCTGGCGAGGCCCGAGCGCGGCACGCCGGCGGGCGGGCCGACGACGCGGACCCCTGGGAGCGCGGACAGGCCGACCACCAGCTGCTCTGCCAGCGCCTCCTCGTGGTCGCGGATGCGCTCGAGGCCGACGGCCTCGAGGTAGCGGACGGCCTCGGCGAGGGCGACGGCCTGCGAGACCGGCTGCGTGCCGGCCTCGAAGCGCTGGGGCGCGGGCAGGTACTCGGCGGACTCGAGCGTCACGGTGGTGATCACGGAGCCGCCGGTGCGGAACGGGGGCAGGGCGTCGAGCAGCTCCCCGCGGCCGACGAGGACGCCGATGCCGGTGGGCCCGAGCATCTTGTGGCCGCTGAACGCCGCGAAGTCGACGCCGAGGGCACGGAAGTCGACGGGGCGGTGGGGCACCGACTGGCAGGCGTCGAGCACGACCAGCGCGCCGACCCCGTGGGCGAGCTCGACCAGCTGCTCGACGGGCGCCACCAGCCCGGTCACGTTCGACACGTGGGCGAAGGCGAGCACCCGCGTGCGCTCGCCGACGACGGCACGGGCGTCGTCGAGCGTCCAGACGCCGTCGTCGTCGACCGGCACGACACGCAGGACCGCGCCCGTGGTGGCCGCCACCTCTTGCCAGGGCACGAGGTTCGCGTGGTGCTCGGCCTCGGTCACGACGATCTCGTCGCCCGGGCGGAGCGCGAAGCGGCGGGCGGACTCGCCGCCGCGGCCGAGGGTCGCGGCCGTGAAGCCGTGCGCCACCAGGTTGATCGCGTCGGTCGCGTTCGCCGTCCAGACGACCTCGTGGGAGGCGGCGCCCACGAAGCGCGCGACGGTCTCGCGCGCCTCCTCGAACGACTCGGTCGCGAGGGCGGCGAGGGTGTGCGCGCCGCGGTGCACGGCCGAGTTGTCGGTCTCGAGGAACCGGCGCTCGGCGTCGAGCACGGAGCGCGGGCGCTGCGCCGTCGCGCCGGAGTCGAGGTAGGCCAGGGGCTCGCCCGAGACCTGCTGCGCGAGGATCGGGAAGTCGGCGCGGAGTCGCTCGACCTCGACGTCGTCGAGGGGGCGGGCGGGGCCGGCGGTGGTCTGTTGCGGTGTCTGAGTCTGCTGCTGTGTCTGAGTCACGGTGTCCCTTCCCGACGATCGTAGCCAGGGCCGGTCGGCGGTCGACGGCCGACGGCCGACGGGGGCAACGATCAGCGTGCCCGTCCTGTTCCGCCGCCGCGGCCTCCTGCGCCATCGTGACGGCGCATGACGCAGCACGTGACAGCGAGGAGGGCCGGGTCCACCATCGGGACATGACGAACCAGAGGATCGAGACCAGCCACGCGGGCAGCCTGCCCCGCACGCCCGAGCTCATCGCGGCCAACGACGCCCGCCGCCTGGCCGACGACGGCCTCACGCTCGAGCGCACGCCCGAGTTCGACGAGCTGCTGACCGCCGCGGTGATCGACCTCGTGCGCCGCCAGCAGGACCTCGGCATCACCGTCGTCGGCGACGGCGAGTACGGCAAGGCGATGACGAGCGCGGTCGACTACGGCGCGTGGTGGTCGTACTCGTTCCAGCGGGTCTCGGGCCTGTCGGTCACGGGCGCGGACATCTTCTCGCAGGAGCCGGTGCGCTCGTCGCCCGGGAACGTGCGGCTGACGTCGTTCCCCGACCGTCGCGACTGGACGATCTTCGCCGACGCCTACCAGGACCCGACCTCGGGCATCAGCACCGGCACGACCGCGACGGCGTTCCCCAGCACGACGGGTCCGCTCGCGTACGTGGGTCAGTCGGCCATCGCCTCCGACATCGCCAACCTGAAGGCGGGGCTCGCCGCGACCGGCGCCGACCCGTCGTCGGGCTTCATCACGTCGCTGTCGCCCGGCAGCGGCGCGCGCATCGCGAACGACTTCTACGCGACCGAGGAGGAGCACATCTGGGCCTGGGCCGAGGTGCTTCGGGAGGAGTACACGGCGATCGTCGAGGCCGGACTCACCGTGCAGATCGACGACCCCTCGATCGCCGAGAACTGGGACCAGATCGTCCCCGAGCCGAGCGTCACGGACTACCGCGCCTTCACGCGCATCCGGGTCGAGGCGCTGAACCACGCCCTGCGCGGCCTGCCCGAGGACCAGATCCGGTTCCACCTCTGTTGGGGCAGCTGGCACGGACCGCACACCACGGACATCGAGTTCCGGCACATCGCGGACCTCATGCTCGAGATCACCGCCGGTGCCTACTCGTTCGAGGCGGCCAACGTGCGGCACGAGCACGAGTGGAAGGTCTGGCGGGACCTCGACCTGCCGGCGCACAAGAAGATCATCCCGGGCATCGTGAGCCACGCGACGAACGTGGTCGAGCACCCCGAGCTCGTCGCCGACCGCATCGAGGCGTTCGCGTCGGTCGTCGGGCCCGAGCGGGTCGTCGCCTCGACGGACTGCGGCCTCGGCGGGCGGATCCACCCGCAGATCGCCGTGGCGAAGCTCGCCGCGCTCGGCGAGGGCGCGCGCATCGCGAGCTCACGCCTGTTCGGCTGAGGCGAGGTCAGTCGTCGAGGGGCTTGAGCACGCGGCGGAGGAACTGCTGCGTGCGCGGCTCGCGGGGGCGGTTCAGCACCTCGGCGGGCGCGCCGCGCTCGACCACGACGCCGTCGTCCATGAAGACGACCTCGTCGGCGACCCGGCGAGCGAACTCGAGCTCGTGCGTGACGACGACCATCGTCCAGCCCTCGTCGGCGAGCTCCTTGACGACGGTGAGGACGTCGCCGACGAGCTCGGGGTCGAGGGCGCTGGTGGGCTCGTCGAAGAGCAGCAGCTCCGGCCGGAGGGCCAGGGCGCGGACGATGCCGACCCGCTGCTGCTGGCCGCCCGACAGCTCGACCGGCCAGGCGTCGACGCGGGAGGCGAGGCCCACCCGCGTGAGCAGCTCGCGTGCCTCGGCCCGCGCCTCCTCGGGGTCGCGGCCCTGGACGCGGATCGGCCCCTCGACCACGTTCTGCAGCACGGTCAGGTGCGGGAACAGGTTGAAGTGCTGGAACACCATCGACGACCGGTCGCGGAGGGCGAGCAGGTCGCGCTTGGCGACCTTGCCGCCGAAGTCGACGACCCGCCCGTCGGACAGGGTCGCCCGTCCGCCGTCGGGGACCTCGAGGCTGTTCAGGGACCGCAGCACGGTGGTCTTGCCCGAGCCGGACGGGCCGATGATCGCGACCACGCGGCCGCGTCGCACCTCGAGGTCGATGCCCTTGAGCACCTCGGTCGCGCCGAACGACTTGCGGAGGCCCTCGACGCGGAGGACGAGCTCGGCCGCCTGGCCGGGGCGACCGGGCCGGGAGGAGGCGCCGGACAGGGGCGGGTCAGCGGGCGACATGTCGGTCCAGTCTCTTCTCGAGGGCGTCCTGCCCGAACGACAGCACGAGGCAGATGACCCAGTAGATCAGGGCCGCCTCGAGGTAGATCAGCAGGAACTGGTTCGACACGGTCGCGATCTGCTGCGCCTGCCGGAACAGCTCGACGACGAGGATGACGCTGGCGAGCGAGGTGTCCTTGACGAGGCTGATGAACGTGTTCGACAGCGGGGGCACCGAGACGCGCGCCGCCTGCGGCAGGATGATGCGCCGCAGCGCCAGGGCGCGCGACATGCCGATGGTGTGGGCCGCCTCCCACTGGCCCTTGGGCACCGAGAGGATGGCCGCCCGGATCACCTCGGCCGCGTAGCCGCCGACGTTGAGCGAGAACGCGATGATCGCGCTCGGCCACGGATCGAGCCGGACGCCGATCGACGGCAGCCCGTAGAACACGACGAACAGCTGCACGAGCAGGGGCGTGCCCCGGATGACCGACGTGTAGAACCGCGCCAGCCCGGACAGCCAGGCGCGCCCCGACAACCGCATCATCGCCACGACGAGGGCGATGACCAGGCCGATCGCCATGGAGGCGAGGGCCAGCGGGATCGAGGCGACCAGGGCACCCGACGCGATCGGCCAGAACGCCCGGCCGAAGAGGTCGAGTGAGGACTGCACGTTACTCGCTGACGTCCTGGCCGAAGTACGTGGAGGAGATCTGAGCCAGCGTGCCGTCGGCCGCCAGCTCGGCCAGGGCGTCGTCCATCGCCTGCACGAGGTCGTCGCTGCCCTTGGTCGTCACCAGCGCCGAGCGCGACACGTCGTCGGTCGTCGCCGCGATCTTGATCGCCGCCGCCTGCTCGGGGTTGGTCTTCACATAGTCGAGGAAGGTGAGCTCGTCGTTGACGGTGGCGTCGATGCGCCCCTGCTCTACGAGCGCGACCGACTGGGCCCAGCCCTCGACGACCTGGACGTCGGCGCCGGCCTCCTTGGCGGTGTCGTAGAAGTTGCTCGACTGCGACTGCGCGGTCGTCTTGCCCGCGAGGTCGGCGAGCGACGTGATGGAGGTGTCGTCGGCGGCCGTCACGACGACGCCGCGGCTGACCGTGTACGGCGTCGAGAAGTCGAAGGTCGCCTCGCGCTCGTCGGTGATCGAGATCTGGTTCGCGACGACGTCGAAGCGCCCGGCGTCGAGCCCGGCGAGCAGCGCGTCGAACTGGGTCTCCTCGAACTCCACGTCGACGCCGAGCTTCTCGGCGACGGCGGTGGCCACGTCGACGTCGTAGCCGGTCAGGGCTCCCGAGCCGCCCTCGTGGTACGTGAAGGGCTGGTAGGTGCCCTCGGTGCCGACGACGAGCACGCCGGCGTCCTGGATGTCGGAGAGGCTCTTCGCCGCACTGGTGTCCGCGGTGGCGCTCCCGGTCTGCGAGACGACGTCGTCGGTCGAGGCGGGCGCGCACGCCGTCAGCAGCAGGGCTGCGGCGGAGGCGACGCCGACGGCGAGGATCCGGGTCGTGCGGGAGAGGCGAGGAGTCGAGAACGTCACGGGTGGTCTTCCTGGTCGATGAGCTGCCCGGGTCTGCCGGGCCTCCGACCCTAACCGCGCAGGCGCGGCGCTGATTCCCTGTGTCGTCTCGTGACGTCGGAGAGGGTGCTCGCGGCAGCGTCAGCGGGCGGCGAGGGCGCCCGGCAGGTCGACGCCCCAGCCGGCGTCGAGCCGCAGGTGCTCGTGGGCGACGCGGTCGGCGGACAGCGCCACGAGGCTGAGCGAGAGCGAGCCGAACCAGGTGCCCTGCAGCAGGTCGGCCCGGACCAGCGCCTCCTCGTCGGACAACGGGAGCGCGCTGCTCTCGCGCAGGAGGTCGAGCCACGGCCGCCAGCTGCCCTCGTCCCGCTCGGGGAGCGGGCCCACCGGTGCGGCGACGCCGCGGAACCGGGGCAGCCAGCGCGCCACCCGGGCCACCTGGTGGTCGTCGGGCGCACCGTGCGTGAGGACGTGCACGCCCGGCGAGAGCGGAACGCTCGCGAGGCGGTCGCCGTCCCAGCTCGTGTGGACGGCTCCGGAGGCGTCGGCCGAGAGGAGGTTGAAGGTGCGGGTCGCGGGACGCCCGCGGGGCAGCCGGCCGGCCGAGGCCGCCTCGAGCGGCAGCGCCCCGCGGG
>NZ_CAUPYL010000007.1:0-44116 GCF_963515265.1 uncultured Frigoribacterium sp. | reverse complement strand
TTTGGGCGGGGGCCGGGCTTTTGTTTTAACTCCCCCGGGCCCGCGGGGGTCCCCGGCTCCCCCCCCCCGGGTGGGCCGCTCCCCCCCGGGGGGGGGGGGGTGCATCGTCCACACCAGGGTGCAGGAGGCGCGGGCCGGGCCGCGATTCGCGGGCGCGTCCCGTCATGCCGCGTTCCGGACAAAGTGCCGCGTCGTGCGGCGCCATCTTGTCCGGAACGGTGCATTGCAGCGCGAGGAGGTGCGGGCCGGGCAGCGCAGGAGGCGTAGGCCGGGCGCGGGGCGGGCTAGCGCCAGCGGCGGAGGAGCACGCGCTGGGCGACGTTGAGGACGAAGTCCGTGAGCGTGCCGAGCAGCGCGAGCAGGATGATGCTGAGGAACATGCGGTCGACGCGTCCGTTGTACTGCGAGTCGGTGAGCAGGAAGCCGAGTCCCATCGACGACGCGATCAGCTCCGCCGCGACCAGGAACAGCCACGCCTGGGCGAGTGCGAGGCGCAGGCCCGAGACGAGCGACGGGATCACCGCCGGCAGCTGCACCGTCGTGAAGAGCGAGACGGGGCCGAGCCCGTACGCGCGGCCCGCCTCGACCAGCTGGGGGTCGACGTGGCGGAGGCTGCCCGCCACGGTCGTGAAGACGGGGAACGCGGCGCCGATCGCGATGAGGGTGATCTTCGAGTCCTCGCCGATGCCGAGGTAGAGGATCAGCAGCGGCACCCACGCCAGCGACGGCACGGCCCGCACCGCGGCGATCGACGGGGCGAGCAGCGCCTCGCCGACCCGTGAGAGGCCGACGACGGCTCCGAGCACGATGCCGATGCCGGCCCCGACCGCGAAGCCGATCAGCACGCGCTGCACCGAGATCGCGATGTACTGCCCGAGCAGCCCCGCCTGCGCCAGCTGGACGCCGGCCAGCCAGACGTCCGACGGCGAGGGGAGGTTGTAGCTCGGCACGTCGACGACCTCGGTCGCGAGCACCCACGCGAGCAGGACGGCCGCGGGCAGGATCGCCCCGAGCAGTGCCAGGCCGCGACGCGGACCGCGGGAGGTGGGGGTCGAGCCGACCCGCGCCTCCTGCGATCC
The DNA here is from genome assembly GCF_963515265.1 of uncultured Frigoribacterium sp. Lineage (NCBI taxonomy): Bacteria > Bacillati > Actinomycetota > Actinomycetes > Micrococcales > Microbacteriaceae > Frigoribacterium > uncultured Frigoribacterium sp. Next base: position 43,037 of record NZ_CAUPYL010000007.1, on the reverse strand, counting down.
GCTGCTCACGCTGGCACCGCTGCCGCTGCTACCTGCACTGCGGCGCTCGGCCGCCTCGCGGGTGCGCTCGACGACCTGGCGGGCGTCCGCCTCCTTCTCGTTGCCGCTCAGCGGGTACGCGTCGGTCATGAAGCGTCGGCGTCCTTGGCGAAGGTGTCGTCGAAGAGGGTGTCGAGGGCGTCGTCGACGGCGTCCTGGGAGGCGACGTCGCCGGACTCGACGAGGATCGGGCCGACGGTCTTCAGCACATCGGCCTGCGCGGCTCCGGGGATGGGGTCGACGTCGAAGTGGGTGCGGTCGAGCACCGTGCTGGCGACGGCCGGGTCGATGCCGGCGACCCCGGAGAGGATGGTCGCGGTCTCGTCGGGGTTCTCCTCGGCCCAGGCGCGAGCCTTCTCGTACGAGTCGACGACGACCTGGGCGACGTCGGGCGACTCGGTCAGGAACGACTCCGTCGCGTTGAGGAACCCGTAGGTGTTGAAGTCGACGTTGCGGTAGAGCAGCTTCGTGCCCGACTCGGCCTCGCTGGCGGCCATGATCGGGTCGAGCCCGGACCAGGCGTCGACGCTGCCGTTCTCGAGGGCGGCACGGCCGTCGGCGTGCTGGAGGTTCTCGATGGTGACGTCGCTGGCGCTGAGGCCGGCCTCGTCGAGCGCCTGCAGCAGGAAGAAGTAGGGGTCGGTGCCCTTGGTCGCCGCGATCGTCTTGCCCTTGAGGTCGTCGACGTCGGCGATGTCGCTGTCGCCGGGGACGACGAGCGCCGACCACTCGGGCTGCGAGTAGATGTCGATCGTGTGGATGGGGGAGCCGTTCGAGCGGGCGAGCAGCGCGGCCGAGCCGGCGGTGGAGCCGACGTCGACGGCTCCGGCACGCAGCAGCTCGTTGGCCTTGTTCGAGCCGGCGGACTGGGTCCAGGTGACGGTGACGTCGTCGCCGAGGGCGTCCTCGATGAAGCCCTGATCTTTGACGATCAGGCTGAGCGGGTTGTAGGTCGCGAAGTCGATGTTCAGGGTGTCGGTGCTCCACTCGCCGCCGGACGCGCTCGCGTCGCCGCCCGCCGCCTCGGCGGGCTCGCCCTGGGCGTCCTCGCCGGCGACGCAGCCGGTGAGCGCGAGGGCTGCTGCTGCACCCAGCGCCAGGGCGGCGAAGGAGGCGCGGCTGCGGCGGGCGGGGGAGGTGCGGCTGCTGGTCATGGTGTCGTCTCCGGTGCTGTGTCGGGGATGGCGTGGTGCTCGAGGTGTGCGGTGCGGGGGAGGTGTCGTCCGCTGTGGCTGTTCCGTCACGAGAAGGATCAGGCCCTGGCGCGGCTGATGAGGCTGGTGTGGCCGGTGGCGCTGGCGTGGCCCGCGGGGACGCGGTGGACGCCGAGGCCCTCGAGCAACTCTTGGCGGAGCACGGCGAGCTCGGGGTCGTCGCGGTCTCGACGGCGTGCTCCGGGGACCGTGACGATCCGCTGGATGCTGGTGGCGCCTCCTGCGGTGTCGGTGTACGTCGGGTCGGCGCTCGCCGTGTCGGGCTGGTCGGCAGGCTGCTGGCTGAGGTCGGCGAGCAGCACGATGCGGTCGGCGAGGTAGAGGGCCTCGTCGACGTCGTGGGTGACGAGGACGACCGTGGTGGGGAGGGCGTCGTGGACGTCGAGGAGCAGGTCCTGCATGCGGAGGCGGGTGAGGGCGTCGAGGGCGCCGAACGGCTCGTCGAGGAGGAGTACCGCGGGCTGGCGGGCGAGGGCCCGGGCAAGGCTGGCGCGCTGGGCCATGCCGCCGCTGACCTCGCGGGGGCGGCGGGCTCCGGCTGGGCCGAGGTGGACGAGGTCGAGCAGTTCGGTGAGGCGGGCGTCGCGCTCGGACTTCGTGAGTTTGGGGGAGGAGGTGGTGGTGCTCTTGCTCGGCTTCGGGAGGCCGAGGGCGACGTTGTCGCGAAGGGTGCGCCAGGGGAGGAGGCGCGGCTCCTGGAAGGCGACGGCGCAGCGCTGGTCGGCGTGGCGGGCGGGTTCGTCGCCGATCCGGACGGTCCCGGTGTCGGGCTGGTCGAGTCCGCCGAGCTGGCGGAGCAGCGTCGACTTGCCGCACCCACTCGGCCCGAGCACGGCGACGATCTCGCCGGCGGCCACGTCGAGGTCCACTCCGTGCAGCACCGGCCGGTCAAACCGTCGGCCTACACCGCGCAGGGTCAACGGCAGAGCGCGGGAGGCGGTCGTCGAGGAGGCGGGCATGTCCCGACGGTATGGCGGGGTGGCAGGTGCTGTCGCGTGAGGTGTAACGGGGCGCAACAGTGGTGGGCTGGCTAGTGACCGCCCGGGGCTTGCCCGTCGGACTCGGCTGGTCAGCGTGGTTCGTCCCGGGTCTCCGGATCCGCTATGCTGTTCGAGTTGCCTCGGTCGGGGCAACACCAAGAAGTCGGTTGCTCAGCAACGGATTTCTCGGGCTGTGGCGCAGCTTGGTAGCGCACTTGACTGGGGGTCAAGGGGTCGCAGGTTCAAATCCTGTCAGCCCGACCGAAAAACCCTGATGAGAAATATCTTCATCAGGGTTTTGTTGTTTCCGGACGCCGGATTTCTTGTCCCTCTCTGGCCCCCTTTCAACTATTGGCGGACTTGGGCCGTGGATTACAGAATCCGCTGCGATGCCCTTCCTGTGGATAAGGGGACCAAAAGGGGACCAGAACTGCTCCCAGCCGCTCCGTAGGCTTCTGACAAGGCATCAAAGGCCTCGCGTTGAGGCGCTGCCTCGTGAGGCTTGGCTCTTGTGTCCGGAGGGGGGAGAGGAACGCGTTGGCCTGCTCCGCCGCGGAGGCAAGGTGCCAGTCATCGGGGTGTACGTACCCGCGGGTCGTTTCCATATGCGTGCCCAAGGGGCTCTTAAAGCACGTGCAGCGGCACGCCAGCGTCGGCCATCCATGTCGCACCCGTGTGGCGGAGTCCGTGACGAATGAGATCAGGAAAGCCAAGCCCTGACCAAGCGCCGGACCTGGCTCAGTGTTCAGCGCAAACCGTCCCTTTCGTCGTCTGCGTGCCCCAGTCCCCGGAGGCGTCGGACGGCTTAGATGCTCCATTCGGAGCGCCCGAGTAGTCACCGCGAGGGTCTCGCGGAGGTATTCGTGGGCTGCCCCGAAGAGGCCCCGTTCAAAGAGGTACCCAACGCGCCTCAGGCCTTAGCCCTAGCGAGTGTTTAGGCAAGAAGGTCAGACGGCCCCAGGTAGTCGAGTTCGACGACGTCTCCTGCTCCGACCGCGGTCACTTTCAGCAGCCCCTGACGGCGCAGGTTCAGGCGCGTAGTCAGCACTCCGACTGGCTGGGCATCTGCTGCCTCGAGCACGGTTGTTTCGTCGGAGTTGGAGATCGCTCGGTATGGCTCACCGGAGGTGGGCTGATAGCCAGGCATCCAGCTCACCGAAGTCTGGTGCACTTCACGAATCCACGTTCGCTGACGGAGCGCGACAGTGCGGGTGGCGAAGCTCATCCAGAGATCGCGGGTGGTCGGTGTAGGCCAGGACGCGTCTCCCGTTGCGATTTGTATTGCCTCGGAGATCATCCAATTGTGTAGCCCGGCTGGGGTCGTGAATGCGGCTTCGGTTGACTCCACCGCGACGAGCGCTCCCGACCTAGAGGCGAAGCCTGCTCGTATCAGTGTCGACGCGGCCCTGTTGAGTGTGCCGGCTTCCACAGCAGCGACGCTCAGTCCGGTCTCCGGACTGGATAGATCCCAAGGAAATGCATCGGGGTTGGGGTGCGCTGCAGCTCGGACACGGACGGCTTCGAGTGCCCACGGGAGCCGGTACGCCAGGGTGTCTTCGATGAACTCAGCCGTTTCGAGGCTGTCGTCGGCCGCGAGTTCCGCGACTGGACGCCCTCGCAGCCACCCGACCAGGATCTCTTCCCAATTGTCGGGTTGAGACTTGGGAGTGAAGGGGAAGATCTCGAACACGATCTTGGCGAAATGGACTATGGCGTTGGTCGCTTCGTCGTTCATGCCGAGCTGGATGGCCGCTTCGGCGATTTGCAGATGACGGTTGAGTTGCTCAGCATTCGAATCGAGTTCCCGGCCGGTCGCGAGTCCAACACCGGCCCGGTAATAGCCGCGCCGCTGTTCGGGTGTCGTGCTCCGCCAGATAAGTCCAGCTCGGGCCACGAGACCTGTCCGCAGAGCGTCGCGCACCGGTTCCTGGTAGCGAGCAATTGTCCGTGCCCATAGCGATGAAGCGAGAACTGCATCGAGCGCGGCGCCGAGATCCTGCTCCGTGCCAGAGGAGTCACTGAGCAGTCCGAGGATCGCGCAATCCAGGCTCGCGAGCTGGCCCGGCCAGAACTTCATGGCGTCGCTCGTGGTCTCTTCGTCTTCGGTGGCAATCGCAGGGAAGGACCAGTCGGCAACCCCGGTGACGTACTCGGTGAAGTCGTCCCAGTCGACCATGCCAAGACTGTCGGACATCCGCTGGAGCATAGTGGTGAGGAGCCGGACGAGTCCGCTTTGCATATTCCGCAACTGCGAATCTTCGACCAGCCGCTCCCAGTTCTGTCGTGTTCGACGCGTGGGCTCGAACATCGGATGCACCACGAGTCCGGACGAATCAACGAACGCTCGTCCAGCTCGGCCCACGATGTTACGGAACTCGGCGGCGTCGATGATCGTCCGGTTTCGCCACAGACTATGGACCACCAGCGAACTCGCCGACAGGTTCAATCCCTGCGCCAGCGTGGGGGAGGAGACGGTAATTTTTAGCGCTCCCTGTTGCAGGAGCTTCTCGACTTCTTTCCTGTAGGGCCCGGGCAGAGATCCGTGATGGATGGCGACGCCCATGCGTAAGCAGGCTAGGAGAGGATGGTCGGCCTCGAACCATTCTTGGCCGATGCTGAGGGCGGTGTTCAGGACGGTCGGGTCGCCGTCAAAGACGCTGCGGAGTGCGCCCTGCCGGGCCAGCTTGATGATCAGTTTGGCCAATGCGTTGACCGATTTCTTCAGCGGGCAGAACACTAGGACGGTCTGGCCGTCATCGACGAGGCCCCAGGCGGTGGCCAGCGTAAGTTCTTGAGCGTCTTTCGGGAATGGGAGCTTGCGTTGCTTGCTCGGGACTGTCTTCGCTATGAGGAACCGGGGGACATACGGATCTTCACCACCGACAGTGATGGTGAGCCTCGCGTTGTTGTCGCGCCAGACGACTTCTCCGTATCGAAGAACGGTGGGACGCCAGTCACTGCTGATCAGCCCATTGGGTTCGTCGTCGGTGAGCCAATCAACAAAATTCTTTACCTCATCACCCTCGGGCAGGATCGCTGAGAGACAGATGATGCGCCGAGTCTTTGCGTCGGGGCGGCGAAGGAGCCGCTGAACCTGGACTTCGTATCGCACTTCCCGCTCGTTTGCTCCGATCATGTGTCCTTCGTCGAGCACGATAAGTCCGACGTCATCGAGTAGATCTGGATCGTTGCGCAAGGCGAAGTCGAGCTTCTCGGGAGTCGAGACCACGATGTCGCGGTCCTGGAGGATGCTCTCGTCGACATCGCTGACCCCGATGGTGCCGTACAAGGATGAGATGGTCTTGCCGAGCGGGACGAAGGTACGTTCCAGAGCCGTCTCGGTCTGCGCCGAGAGCGCGCGGAGCGGGGTGACAAACACCACCCTTTTTCCTTCGGCCAGGGTCGCGAGGATGCACAGTTCTGCGATGCGAGTCTTGCCTGCGCTCGTGGGCAAGGAGAGCACGAGGTTGTCATGCGTATTGAGCACTCGAGACGCGGCTTCCAATTGGGAGGGCCAGAGGTCGATCTCGGAGCGTCGTCGTCGGAAGAGTGAGGCGATGAATGTAGCACGTAGGCGATCCCAGTCGCCAGCGTCCTCGCTTTCCGGACCCGTCGGCAGCACCACATGGAAGCTGGCATCCCAGAGGCCCCGCAGCAGGTGAATCGCCAGCCGATGGCACCACCACTGCGGCACCATGCTCAAGGCTGCCGCACCGCGGATACCCACCTCGAGTCGTGCAACGGCGTCAGTGAGGAGAGTCGGCTCGCCACGCTCGAACGCCAGTATGGCCACGCTGATCGCACCCATGAACGCATCCGTCAATGCGGCATTGACGATATCCAGGACATCTGCCCCGTCGTCGAGGTCGTCGTTGCCGTCACCCGGGGCAATTGCAGAACGCAACTCCTCGGCAAGGCTCGCGTCCGCGGCCCGCTCGTCCGCACGGCTCTCGGAGACGAGCATCGTCAGGCCATCCAGGTCCCGGAGCATGAGTAGCACCAGGCATCTCTCGGTGGGGGAGATGTTCCGATCGTTGCGCGTCGCCGCCAGAAGCGAATAGGCCCGCGCTGAGAATCGAGCGAGATGAAAGCTAGCTGCGGCCACCACCCTGTGAAAGCCCGATTCTGGTGTTACCTCGCCTCGCGCAATGACTGATTCGATCGCTGTCGCCGCGTTCTCGAATGCCCGTCGAGATGCCTCGGCAGATCCCTCTAGATCGCTCAGCTCCAGTCCATGCTCCAGAAGCGCATACCCATAGGAGAGGAGGTCGTGGCTCAGTAAAACGTCGAATGGGGGAGCGTCCTCTGGGAGTACACCTTCGCGCCATACCATTGCGCGTGCCTCTCCGCGCGCAAGAAGCCGCCCGCGAAATCCTGACGTCGTTGCTCGACCGATCGCCGTTTCGAGATCCTCAACGCGTGCGGGCATCGCGGATCACCTTCTCGAAGACTCGACGGATGAACGACTGGTGTTCCGGGATCTGCAGTCCCACACCGAGTCGCCGGATTTTGCCTCTATAGGCCTTGGTGTGATTGCGGAGCAACCCGAGAGGGTTGTTGCCAGACAACGTGAACAGCAGGTGCAGTACGTCGCCGGGTCGGATACTTCCGCGAAGCTGAGCGGAGAGGATCTTGACGTGCAGCGTCGTCTCACCCATTTCGCGGAGACGCGCGGCGACGAACATCAGCGCATGAGGTGTCGGCAGGCCGTGCTCGCTCAGCAAGGCTGTTTCAGCCTCGTCCAGTGTCGAAGTCGAGAGGCTCGCGCGACTTTTGGCCTCGCCCTTGAGGACCTCGAGCTTGTCGTCGTCCACGAGCCGAACGCCGAGGAGATCGTCGCCGCGCATGGGCATCTCGCGGCTGTCCTTCCACCGCAGGCGTGCAATCATGCGGTATCCGAGTTCGCGCGCTACATACTGGGTGGCGAGAACCTCTCCGAGTTCACCCGACCGGGTCCGCTTGCTGATCGGCAGCTTTCCGCTGAGAACCTCCGCCGCCTGCGGCTTGCCGAGCTCGCGTAACACTGCCGCGATCTCATCCGCAGACACATAGTGACGAGGCACAGCGGCAGCGGCCCATTTCACCCCAGCATCGACCGCGATCTCGTCGGCTGGCATCATCCGCACAACCTGATGAGAACCAACGTTCTCCCGGGTGGTGGTTACCCACGTCTTAATCCGAGCCATTCGAACAGTCCTCCAAGATTGGCCAACTCAAAACGACTCGTCCGGCCTGTGATAGCCCGGATTGCTCATTCGAGTTGCCTTGGTGGAGCGTAGCGTTCACCACCCCAGCCGGGAGTCGCGCTTCTCGACGCAGTGGTGCCTACATTCACTGCCTTGCTCGCGCTGCCGTCGTACGGGCTGGATCTAAACACTCCCACCTCGAACGCCGCCGCCGTCCTGACCGTCCTCCGGAGTCGGTTCAACTTCGGGACGGACGACGCGCAGCACAATAGTTTTCTTGCTACAACGCCTGGTTAGGGCGACTAAAAGGGGACCAGAATCATGCAAATCATGCATCACATGAGGTGTCCTGCATGATGTGATGCGCGGAACGACGCGAATTTAGCTCGATTCGGGCCGCCTGGGGGTCAAGGGGTCGCAGGTTTAAATCCTGTCAGCCCGACCGCAGGGGCGAGTTAGCAATCGTCTTAGGAACTGTTCACAACGAAGAAGCCCACTGAGATTCTCCGTGGGCTCCTTCGTTGCTCTCGTGGAGTTCTTGAGACAGCCCACAGATGCCCTGGTGAGAAGCGCTCACTCACCAGGGCATCGGCTTTCGCAAGGGCAATGTAACCGCGAGGTTTTATGTCGCGATGAAGCGGCCGTAGAGCGACGGTCTGCGCCGAGGGGTAGTTCCGCCGAACGGCCTCTCACAACCTCTCGTCAGGGCAGGCAGGGAGCACCCACTGCTCGTCAGACGTGCTCCGCAGGCGTTCCTCAGCAACCAGGCGTTGCGTCATTGGTGCAGCGCACATGCGAGGAAGCCGCGGTAGGAGTGCGTCACGAGGGCGGTCGACCTGCCGGAATCGCGCGTCGAGCCGACCTGCCGTGGATACTCCGGCATGATTGAGCGATGATCACCGTCGTCCCGGACACGAACGCGCTCTTCGGGCACGCGTGGATGACGTCGGTCGCGGGCAGAAACCTCGTCGATCTCGTGAAGTCGGGCGAGTGCCGGGTGGTGCTGCCTCAGGTGGTCGTGGACGAGCTCGATCGGCAGGACCGCAAGACCCTCAGATCGAAGCGTGACAAGGCCAAAGGCGCGCTGAGCGAGGTCGGCGACGACATCACCGCGACCAGGATCGACGAGGCGTTCGACCGCCTTGGTGCGAAGACGTCTGCTTCGCGCGACAGGCTGCTCGCAATAAGCGGCGTGACCATAACGCAAGTCCCTGAGGATCGAACTCGGGCGCTTGTCGAGCGCGATCTCGCAGCGCGCCGACCGTTCACGGAGACCCCCGGCGGCAAGAAGTCCTACGGCTTCCGCGACGCCGTGATCTGGGAGATTGTCCTGGACGTGTTGGAAGCGGACAGGGACGCGATCGCGGACACGGTCTTCTTCGTTTCGGCGGACAACGGGTTTATCAACGACGATGCTCCGAAGGAGTTGCATCGGCATCTACTTGAGGATCTCGACGCACGAGGCATCGCCCGGCATCGCGTGGTACTGGTTGAGAGGGTCGCAAACGTCGTCGAGGACGTCCGTGCGGCGGCCGCCGAAGCCGAGGCACTGGCCGCCGAAGCACGAGCCGCGTCGACGCCACCCGATGACGAGGCACATGGGTTGGCGACTTTGCTCCGCGGGTACGCGTTCGACGCTTCTCGTCGAGCGGAACTGGTCCGCGTGGCGACTGAAGCTCTTGATGAGCTGGTTGGCCAGCCGATGAACGAAGTACTGACCTATGGTGGCGACTACGGACTGCCGGACTGGGTGCAGTTCGAGCTTCCTCCAATTGGAGGGGACCTCTCGATTTACGGGTACGACCTCGAGTCTGACTTCGAGTTCAATGCACCGCAAGGCGACAGCGTCACAGGCCGTGCAGACGTGGTCCTCTCGATCGAAGCTGGGGATCTGTTCGGCGCGTCCGACGACGTCCGAGCGCGAGTCATCGTCGACATTGATATCGAAAATCCTGTGGCGTTCGAGGTCACCTACATCGTAATTGAGGGCAACCCGAGCCCGCCGCGACCGGCTGATCCGACCAGCGTGCAACTCGACTTCGAGTTCGAATCCGACCCAGCCGGCGCTCAGCTTGACCCTGATCCCGGAGAAATCCAACTCGGTTCAGAACCCGGGAGACCATCGTGACGCTGACTGGCTTCGCCGCGGATGCGGTCGCAGTATTATCCGTAATCCGCTAGTTGAGTTGACTTTGTTTGCTGATGTGGTCATGCGCCAAGAATCGGTCGGTCAGATTCACCAATGAACCGACGTCCGAAAGACCGCAAGCGTTTACGGAAGAGCAGAACCGGCGGAATGGTTCTGAGAACACTCGATCAGGCCTCGGCTCGCTTCGACAACCCAGCGGCTTACCTCAAGCCGGTTTGGAACGCCCCAAGTGTGCACTGATGCATGTTCAGTAGGCCAGGCCGAGAATGGCCTGGGCGATCTGATTGGCTCCGAGGACGGGATTGGCGCCAGTCACAATTTCGGGCAGCCGGATGGAAAAGCGGACCGATTTGACGTCTACGTGTTGCTTCTGAGCAATGTCATCGCTGCCCAGGACATGAACACCCGGGTCGCTCATGTTGTACGCGCGGAAGAAGTTAACGGCATAAGTCGCGAGGAAGCGGGTATCTTCGGCCATAGTGGCGTGATTATACCCCCGCCCAAGTTCGGACCCATATTCGCGAACACGCATCACGAACTTGTCGGCACTCGAGGTGCCTACGTTTGTGGAAAGGAACGAAGCTATGCGGTCAACGAGGCCGGCCAGACTCACGGAATTCGCCCCTGGAACTGCCGGCGTCAAACCGACGCTGACGAAGAAGAGACGGTTCTCCGCAGCCGTACTTTCTCCACTCACAAGTCCAACCTCGACCTGGTGAACACCCTGGACTGGGTGAGCCGAAGTGCTCCTAGTCGTGGTTTTTACCTCAATACCCGTCGCCGTCGGGCCCCAAACGAAATCCCGGGCAGACTTGCCCCATCCTTGCCATGAGTCAGCTGCATCCTGAATTGACTCCGCAGGGACGTTACGCAGGAGTGCGTCAAGGACTAGTAGTTCGCCCATGAGCCCCAATACGAATTCCGAGGCAAGACGCGAGCGCTGCAGAGCCAATTCAATGAGGGGTTCCGTCTCGCGGAAAGCTACTGACACATCGTCAGTAGCGCCCGTGCGAAGTAGCTCTGCGGCTAAGAAGGCGACTACCTGGTCGAAGTGATCTGCTGAAGCGAACTGTAAGCGGTAGGCGCTGAGGCCCTCGCCCGTCACTCGGTGCCACACTCGATATTCCAGGGCATCAGCGACGAGCGAAAATGTCGGCCTCAAATCCTCAGTCGTGAGGAAGAGTTCGACCCGGCCTTCGGTGTCCCTGGCGACGCCAACCGAGAAGGTATCGGTTATCCAAAGAATGTCTCGGAACCGGTCAGAAGCAGCCCTAGGCAACGAGGAGATCTTGCCGAGTAGTTCTTCGTAGGAAAACAACGCTTCCTCGTTTCAGTCGGAGAAGGCATGGTCGAGTCGGAGAGCTGCAAACTGTTCTGGGCCACCCGCGGGGATGCAAATGCCTAGAGACACGACTGGGTGTGTCTGACCCGGGACCTGATTTATATAGAACAGTATTTGACCAGGCGCACCTTCGGGGCGCCAATAAGTATCATTGGGGCCAACAGGCACATCGATTCCCCGAGCGTAGTAGTCAAAGTACACATCACCTCGGTACTCGTCGGCGGTGGCTGAGGGATCATTACTACCCCACCGAGTCTCTAAGCGACCGGTGTCTCCAACCCTCTTCTCCGTAGTCGAAACCGGAAATTTCAGTGCGGAAAGGGGGCCGGTGGCGACTGAGGACCCGCCACCAAATCGAATACCTACCGTAAACTTTGGTTGGTAGGTAGCTTTGGCTGACAGATTTGCCATGGACCAGACTTCGGCTGAAGTTCCAGTGACGAACAGGCCCCGGACTGAACGGGACAAGCAAGCGCTCCAAAGCCGAAGGTATGCTGGAATTGTGTATGGGCAGTCCTGCAGAACCGGCGACGGGGCACCAGACAAAGGCTTCGGGGGACGGTAAAGTGTGCCTACATTATCGAGTGGACTGATGGCGGCCACGCGGCTTTGCATCTGGCGCCAGAGTTCGCCGATTTGGTTGTCGTCGCCCGGCTGATAATTAGGAAAAACTAGCCGATCCAACAACTCGGCGGTCTCGTTCATGCTCAACATGTCCTCGAGGTAGCGACCTCTGACAACGCCTCCAGCACTCACGTCTGCGGACGGAAGTTTACTAAACAGGTCAGAAACAAACTGAACGTTTGGATCGGGCTCGTCTCCCATATTGGGCATAGAAATGAAGGGGCGGCCCCCGGGACCTAGGGGCTTTCGCGCAAGATTTGCAATTTTGCCTGTTGCTAAAAATTGGGCGCCGTGAAGCATGGTGGGCAGTGGGGCACCGTCACCCATCGCCTGCGACACGACGACGCGGATTGCCTCGTCAATTTCGTGGTAAGAGCGGAAAAGGTCCAACTGTTTCTTAGTTGCGAACAGACGGCAAAGTTCGAGTTCTTTTCCTCTATACCCAAACCATCTCTGCATCTGCATTTGAGTATCGGCCAATGGCACCGAGGAGCCGCGTCGGAAAAGCGATGTCGTGAGTCCTTCGAGGGTGAGACCCCTGGCCATAACATTTCCGGCCACGAAAATGGTCGACAGGTCCGGAGCTGACTTCCATGATGAGGATCCCTCGTCAAAAACGGGTTTGTACCGGGGACGATCATCAGCCGATGGGCTGCTATTGACGACGGAAACTCGGGTACCCGGTATCACCTCGTCCACCAAGAGATCACGAATTTGAGACCAAGTTGGCATACCTCGCGGGTGGAGAACGTTAAATTCAACAGCTAGGGCCGCTTGGGAGGCTGCGTAGTGGTCAACCCACGGTGCCCATTGGTCCTCCTCCTGAAGCAACCTATGACCTAGGTTGACTGGGAGAAATGCCGAGCCACCTTCGAGCGCAAGTCGGACTGACTCTCTGTCCTCCTTGCTGACCTTTGTGTGTCCATAGGTCGCCCATAGGAGAACATCCTCAGCTGTCTGGAAATGGTCTTCAATTCCAGATGAAGGGTGGATGAGCATAGAGTGTGGTGCTGGCGAAACCTCAGAAGCATCTGCCGGACTCTCGAATTGCCTCAATTGCAGACTTTTGGGTCCGGGGGTCCCGTCTTGACCTCTCCAGAGTTTTATAGCACCAGCAACCAAGAACGCACGTACAGCATCCGGCAGAGCGTCCGCGTCCTCTTCCAATGCGACGCATAGTTTGGCCTTGTTCGCCCTCTTGTAGAACACCTCACCACCGGTGTAAAACCTGTCCAAGCCAGCCGGTTCAGGATAAGAGGTTGAGCGCACAGATGACGGCCGAGAAAGATCAATTGGCTTCCCAATGTCGAGCGGCGTCCGAAGAGATATTACGAAATCTCGTGGTGCAAGCGGGTTATGATCCGCCTGCAAAATATTCGCTTGCGGCGTGGCAGTGTATCCCACGTAGGTCGAATAGATGTTTGGAGGTGTGGCCGCCGAACGAGGATCCCATAGATCAGCAATCGCTCGGGGAATTTGCTTTAGGTTGCCGAACACGGGGTCCTGGCCTGCCTCAACCGCCGCGTCCAAGACAGAGCCATCGTCCGCTTCGTCGTCGAGGACGAGCATGTGGACGGGGCGGCCGACATCGTTTGCCGGTTCAAAAAAACTATCGCGGAGCGACGCGCCCAGGGCCTGGAGATGGTTCGTTTGCTTCATGGCCACCAGAATGATTGGCCGCCTTAGCTTGAGTTGACGACGAACCTGCGCTGATGACAGCTTGTACGTGTCTGAGACAGAGAGAGCAGTGTCTCCCATACCGACACCAGCTCGAGGACGAAGAATCCTCCGGGATGCTTTGGACGCATCCTCCAGACCAGCATCTAGTTGTTCAGTCAACCGCTCGTAGGTTTGGCGCCAAAGCGACAGTCTCGTACCGGCAAGAACGATGAGAAGATCAATTCCCGCGTCTAGCGCCATGGCCGAGACGCCGAGCATCGACGCAGTTTTACCGGATTGAACCGATCCCATAACTAGACCCGAGCGACTTCGGGACGCTGGCCAAGTCGCTGCATCTGGTTGCCCTGCGGACAAGATTCCCTTGTCCAGGACGTAACGGCTGTCCTCCTCGAGTGCAAGTCGAGATGTATCGGATAGCGACCCAAGCTGAGCGGAATACCTATCCCACCAGGTCCGTTCATCCGGTCCTGGTGGCTTAACGGGCGACAGGTACACCCGGTCAACGTTGGCAACCATTACGCACTACCGACTTCGGCGGGAGGGCTCAGGCGAGAAAGGGCATCGACGCCGGACGATCCGAATTTGCTCCGAACAGTGCTAGACGCCGTTGCCCTATCAATGCCAATTTCATCGAGGAGTCCGATACTGATGTGTGCAATGAACTCCCATTGCGAGCGAGTCTGCGTTTTCTCCGGCCGCTTCCATCCCTTAGAAGCGGATAGGGTCCGGATCCGTTCACTGGCAGCTTCGATGCGTGACTCGAGGTTATGCGGGTCTCCAGCCAGCGCCATTGCTATTCCCACAATCGATCCGACGAGTTGCAATTCCTGCCACTTGGTGCCGGGACCGCCATCCTTGAAACTGTCAGACCACAACTCGTCGTGCGAAGCGTGTAGGTCAGTAGCTTCGGAAAGCCAGTCGAAGAGTTCCGCAATTCGAGTTCCGTTGCGCATGGGGTGGCCACTTTGCTCTTGGATGCCTTGAAGAAGCACATCAATGTGTCGAGCTGTTGAGGGTAGGTCCTTGTCACCGGGATCATTGAGCAGAGTCGCGATGATCCAAGCCAGTACCTTTGTTCTGCGATAGCGCGCGTCCCCGAAACCATAGTCGCGCAGCGTCTTACCAAGGTCCAAAACATTTGAACGACCGGCAAGAGAAGGCGCTATTTCCTCGATGCGACTGCGTGTGCTCGCGTCTCCTGCTGCTACGAGAATGGCACGCGTCAGTTCAACCTCATGATAGATTGCGTTGCGAATTTCCTCGGCATTGAGGTGCATTCCTTGTTTATTATACAACTTGAAGACTTCGTGGATCTGTTTCTGACTTGCCTTGGTATACTCAATCACCGGCACTTTGTAGTCCGGTGCACCTTCGAACAGTTCCTCGACCGTGACTTCCTGGTCCGCCACCATGATCGTGTTTCGCCTAATTTGCGTGAAATACTTTCCACGGAGCGGGCCCAAGTCTTCACCGACTAGGCCTCCATTGGCATCTGTTCGCAGCTTGAATGGGAAGTAGTATTCATCCTCAAGTTTTGCCGACAGGGGTTCGCCAAAGTACTGCTTCCACGCTTTTCGGAACGTTGGGTAGTCACTGGTAAAGAGAGCCTTGAAGTCTGCCTCGGGGTGCTTGGTGTGAGCTTCGTCGACTTTAGATACGGCGACAGGGTGTTGCCCCACGAAGCGAAGGATGGCGGTCAGGCGCTGTTTGCCGTCAACGACATCGTGAGGCTTGGTGCCTCCAGTGCGAAGCAGGATAATTGAGGGCAGCGGGATGCCTCGCAGGATCGACTCGATGAGTGCCTGCCGGTCGCCCGTTCGCCATACGTCGCCACGCTGGTAAGACGGTGTCAAGTTCAGTTTTTTCTTTGTCAACTGAAATATGTGCCACACATCGGCTTTTGCAGTTACCGGCTCAGGGGATGTGTCCTGCGCGTTTTCGTCTTCAGTTTCCCAGGCCTCGCGCCAAGAACTTGACGCCGTGGTCCTATTACCACCCTCAGCGTCCATTTCTGCCGCGAACGCCTGCTGAAGCCTTGCGCCTATCTCGGCCCTGTCGCTGAGGCGCTCAAGAGCCCGTTCTGAGAGGTGACCGCCTGAGTGCTGGTCCTGTATGTCATCACCATCGAGACCTAGGGCGAGGACGAGATCACTGAGAAATGTGGCCGGCGTTGACAAAGACACGTCTCGGTCGAAGTTCAGCCATTGTTGAACATCGGCGAGCCGCATCATCCAAGAATTGGTTTGGAAGTTGATGTCATCGACTCCGAAGGGTGAAAGGTTGCCTGCAAAGCCGTTCGGCGTCTCGACGGCTTCGGATAATTCGGCCAACGAATCGGCAATACGAGATTGGAGTTGCGTACGTGGGTCCTCGTCCTCGAGGACGTCCTCGGTTAGGTTGTCATTTTCGTTAGTCATAAGAGTTGTTTTCTTCTCTGCGGACGGTTAAACCTAAGCGGCAAGGCTCTGGTCTGGCTGCACTTCGTTGTTGGTGAGGGCGGCTAGAAGTGGCTCGGCTATGACGCGCACGACGTGAGCATTGACAGCGTTGCCGAGTGCCTTGTAAGCACTGAGGTCGCTTTCGGGCAACTCAATGCCATCAAGGCTCTGCAACGCCGCACATTCCCGTGGTGTCATGTACCGCCTATTTCCCGCGATAGCCGAGCCAAGGATGGGTACTTGCGTGTGGGTCATAGCTATGAGGCTTGGGGCTGTATTTGTGCGCTTTACCCGAATGCCAGAGGCGCGGACCTGAATAACGAAATTGTCGATCGAGCGCTCTTCTCCTTGGGCGTTCCATTCAAACTTTTGCAGGCTTGATGGCATGTCCCAGGGGTGCCACTTATCCATCCATGGCTGCAACCAGTTTCGATTGGAATTGAAGAAGTCCCGGTTCTGCCTGATGAAGGTGCGTTTCCATGTTGGGAACGCCAAGTCTCCCACTCGGCGGGCGTGGCTCGGTATACGAAGGTATTGCTTTTCTATCGCCAGACCATCCAATTTTAGACCGAAGCTGCCGCGTTTACCGGCCAGGCCGACGGCTCCTAATTCGTCCCACAGCGCCGCTGGGGTGGCCCCCTCGTACGGATAAGTGGCTCCGAATTCCATAGACCAGATGGGGAACGAAGGCAGCTTCACCTCACCGGACCTGCGGAGGAAGTCATCCCACATGTCAATTGCTCTTTGTGTCTGAGAAAGAATCGGGCGCACGATAGGGGTGCCGACGTCGATCACAGAAGCGATATCGGTCGCCTCGGTGTCTTCTGACGGCCAGGCGAAATCACTGAGGCCATCCAGCGACCCGACGAAGTACGCGCGATCTCTTATCTGTGGGACGCCAAATTGGTGGGGTGACAGGCGGCGAATGGCAACGGAGTAGCCAAGCTCGTCCTCGAGCATTCGCACCATCGTGTCTCTGGTGAGGCCGCCCCTGTGTTTCAAGATGTTGGGAACGTTTTCGAGGATGAAGTTTCGGGGCCGCTTGACCTTCAGGATGTCGAAGACCTTGAAGAAAAGTTGTCCCTGAAGGGTGTGTTCGAACCCGAGTTGCTCGCCAGCTTTGGAAAATGGTTGGCACGGAAATCCTGCTGTGAGGACATCGTGATCGGGAATAGCTTCGGCGATGAGTTGTGGTGTAGCGAGTTTGCTGACATCGCCCCAAGGTTTGATGTGGAAGTTTCGCTCGTAGAGCGAATTCAGCGTGGGTTCCCATTCAGCAGCGAATACGGCCTTACCACCCAGGCCCGCCAACGCTACGTGGAAGCCTCCAAGGCCAGCAAAGAGGTCAATAAATCGAAATTTCGGAACAACGCTGGACACTCGGCCTCCCTTTCACGCTGACGAAATTACCGTAGTAGTGACGGGTGACATCAGTCAGCGCCGCGCCGCGATCAGCTAGTTGATTGAAGAATAGTCGCTTTCGGAAGGGCGGCTGTCGTGGCTGCCCTAAGTCTCACTCTGCTGGACTAAGACCGGGGTGGGTAATGCCGGGGCCTGAACGTGGCCTGCTGGTTGAGTGGAGGTTTGCTTGCGCGGTGCGAACGCGCACAGCGCATGCAGTTGCCGCATCGTGTAACGAGTGCGTGAAGCTTCGGGGGCGGGAGGGGAAGGGCGCGAGCCCCGCCCGAGGCCCGTAGCTGCGGGGATCGCGGGGTGCAGAGTGCGCACGCAAGTGCCGCCTCCTACGGTCTGACGGCCTCGCGGTAGAGGCGTAAGTCCCTTATCGTTCAGCGGAACGATAAACGGAAGGCCATCCCCGCATGACACCGATCGTCCCTGAACACCGATCCGGCCTGAGCCGGCGCACCGTGCTGGCCGGCGCCGCCGGGCTCGCCGGGCTGGGCCTGCTCACCCTGTCGGGCTGCACCCCGGCACGGAGCAACCCGACCATCCCCGAGGCCGCCGCCGTCGGCACAGCGAAGAGCGGCGGACGCCTGCGCATCGCCCGGCCCGCCGCCTCCGCCGCGGAGACCCTCGACTCGGCCAGCTCCCTCTCGGCCTACGAGTACCTCGGCGCTCTCTACAACCGCCTCGTCAAGCTCGACGAACAGGGCGTCACCGTGCCCGACCTCGCCGAGGAGTGGTCCGCCACCCCCGACGGCGTCACCTGGACCTTCCGCCTGCGCCAGGGCGTCACGTTCCACGACGGACGGCGCTTCACCGCCGCGGACGCCATCTACTCGATCGAGCACATCCTCGACCCTGACACCGGCTCGCCCCAGGGCGAGGTGCTCGCCGCCATGATCGGCCCGGGCAGCATGAGCGCCCCCGACCCGCTCACCCTCCGCTTCGAGCTCCTCACCGCCAACGCCGAGTTCCCCTCGCTGCTGACGGCGTACCAGTGCTACATCGTCCCCGAGGGCAGCGCCGAGCCCGGCGACCCGAAGGGGATCGGCACGACCGGCATCGGCACCGGGCCGTTCAAGCTCAGCAGCTTCGAGCCCGCCGGGACGGGCAGCATCGAGGCGTTCGAGGACCACTTCGCCGGACGTCCGGTGCTCGACGGCATCGACTTCTACTCGATCCAGGACACGACGGCCCGCGTCAACGCCCTGCTCGCCGGCCAGATCGACCTCATCTCGCAGACCAACCTCGACTTCGCCACCGCCCAGGTCGTCAGCGCCTCGAGCACCGCCACCGTCGCCCGCTCGGCCAACGCCCAGTGGTACACGATCCCGATGCTCTTCACCTCCGCCGAGTTCAGCGACCCGCTGGTCCGCCAGGCCATGAAGCTCGCCTACGACCCCCAGGCCATCGTCGACACCGCCCTGCAGGGCACCGGCTCGCCGGGGTGGGACAACCCCGTGCCTCCCACCCAGGCCGTCTGGCTCGACGAGCAGCGCCAGCACGACCCCGACAAGGCCCGGGCACTGCTCAAGCAGGCCGGTCGCGAAGGGTTCCGCACCGAGATCTACACGTCCAGCTACGAGTCGGTCTTCACCCCGATGGCCGTCGCGTACCGCGACCAGGTCAAGGAGGCGGGCATCGATCTCGTCGTGCGCAACGCCTCCTCGGATTCCTATTACACGCAGATCTGGATGCAGAAGCCGCTGATGGTCAGCTACTGGTTCACCGGTCGGCCGATCGACCAGCTGCTCAACCAGATCTTCCGCACCGGCTCGTCGTACAACGAGAGCGCCTGGTCGAACCCGACCTTCGACGGGCTGCTCGACTCCGCCCGCGCCGAGATGAACGACGACCGTCGCCGGATGCTCTACCAGGACGCCCAACGCGTCATCGTCGAGGACTCCGCCGACATGACCCCGATGTTCGGCGACCGCCTCGTCGGCCTCGGCCGGAACGTCGTCAACTACAGCGAGTACGGCTTCGAGTTCGACTACCTGCAGATCGGACTGCGCGCATGAAGGGCGGAATGGCTCTGCTCGTGCTGCGCCGGGTGGGCACCGCCCTGCTCACCGTGCTGCTCGCCTCCTTCTTCGTGTTCTTCGCGGTGCAGGCGCTGCCCGGCGACGTCGCGCAGCAGCTCCTCGGCCAGGACGCGACGCCCGACGCGGTCGCCGCCCTGCGCGAGACGCTCGGCCTCGACCAGAACGTCTGGGCCCGCTACGGCCAGTGGCTCGTGGGCGCCAGCCACGGCGACTTCGGCAACTCGCTGGTCAGCGGGGCCCCGGTCGGGCCCGACCTGCTCGTCGCGTTCCGCAACAGCATGCTGATCGCCGTGCCGGCTCTGCTCGTCGGCGTCACGCTGTCGCTGACCCTCGGCGTCGTCGCCGGAGTGCGCCGCGGCCGCCCGAGCGACCACGCCATCTCGCTGATCAGCCTGATCGTGATGAGCGTGCCGGAGTTCATGGTCGCCACGATCCTCGTGCTGCTGTTCGCGGTCGCGATCCCGATCTTCCCGGCCGTCGTGCTGCGCGGCGACAGCGCCACCGTGACCGAGCTGCTGCCGAGCGTCTGGTTGCCCGCCATCGTGCTGACCCTCGCCATGGCGGCGTACATCGTCCGGACGGCACGCTCGTCGACCATCGACGTGATGGCGTCGGAATTCGTCACCACCGCCGAGCTCAAGGGCCTCTCGACCCGCCAGGTCGTCTGGCGCCACGCCGTGCCGAGCGCACTGCTGCCGACGCTCAACGTCGTCGCCCTCAACGTGGCGTGGCTGCTCGGGGGAGTGGTCGTCGTCGAGAACGTCTTCAACTACCCGGGCATGGGCAAGCTCATGCTCGAGTCGGTCTTCAACCGGGACCTGCCCACCATCCAGGCGATCGCCGTCGTCAGCGCGCTCGTCTACGTCGTCTGCAACCTCGCGGCCGACCTGATCGCCCTCGCGCTCGACCCGCGGCTGCGCACCCGACGGAAGGCCCGCTCAGGAGCACGATCACGCCTCCTCCTGCCTCAGGGGCTGTGTCGCCTGCAGGGCCTGCCCCGGTCGCGACGCGGCTGCGCTCGGTCTGGACCGGTCTCGGCAGCAGCATCAGCGCCTCCTCGGCCCTCGGCATCGGGCTGGGGCTGATCGCGCTGCACGTGCTGCTCGCCGTGCTCGCCCCGCTGATCTCGGGACACGACCCCGTGATGACCGACTCGACCGCAGCGCTCAGCGGCGCGAGCTGGTCGCACTGGCTCGGCACGGACCAGTACGGCCGCGACATCCTCTCGCGCACCCTGCACGGCGGGCAGTACGCGCTGCTCGTCACGTTCCTCGCGACGACGATCGCCGTCGGCATCGGCACGGTGCTCGGCTGCGTCACCGCCTACGCCGACAACTGGTTCGACGAGGTCGTCATGCGGATCGTGGACGCGCTGCTCAGCGTGCCGTCGATCCTCGCGCTGCTCGTCGTCGTGACGGTGTTCGACTCGGGGCTGTGGGTCATCGTGCTCGCCGTCACCGTCGTCTACGCACCGGCCGTGACGCGCGTCGTGCGCGGCGCCGCCCGCACCGTCATCACCCAGGACTACGTCACCGCCGCCCGCGCCCGCGGCGAGGGAGCGCTCAGCATCGTGTTCCGCGAGATCCTGCCGAACGTCACCGACGTGGTGCTCGTCGAGTTCGCGATGCGCGCCTCCTGGATCGTGCTGCTGATCTCGACGCTGTCGTTCCTGGGGTTCGGCGCGAACCCGCCGACTCCCGACTGGGGGCTCATGGTGCAGGAGAACCGCACCGCCCTCACCGTCGTGCCGCTCGGGACCCTTGCCCCCGTCGTCGCGCTCGCCACCCTCGTCATCGGCCTCAACCTCAGCGCCGACGGACTCAGCAAGACGCTCGGCGTGGACCGCGCGCAGAAGGGGGCGATCTGATGAGCGCTCGCACTGGAACAGCGGGGCACACTCCTGCAGGGGCTGATCCGTCTCGTGACGGATCAGGGCAGGGGCGCTCAGCCGCACCTCCTGCGGTCGCATCGAGTGCTGCTGCAGGTGCGACACGAGGAGGCGCGGGTGCGGTCGGCGAGACCGTCCGCGACCTCGTCGTGCGCGTCGACGACCTCTCGATCTCGTACGCCGCCGGACGCCGCGAGGTGCCCGTGGTGCGCGGCGTCAGCTTCGACATCGCCGCCGGCCGTGCACTCGGCCTCGTCGGCGAGAGCGGCAGCGGCAAGTCGACCGTGGCGCGGACGTTGCTGGCGCACCTCCGGCGGGGCTCGCGGATCGTCGGCGGCAGCGTCACCGTGGCCGGCTCGGACGTCTTTGCGCTCGACGAGCGGGCACGGCGGGCACTGCGCGGCGGCACCGCCGCACTCGTCGCCCAGAACGCCGGGCAGGCGCTGACTCCGTCGATGCGCGTCGGACGACAGCTGCGCGAGGCGCTCGAGAGCCACGGGCTGCCCGGCGGACACGAGCGCGTGCTCGAGCTCGTCCGGCACGTGCGGCTGCCCGACCCCGAGGGGATCGTGCGGCGGTATCCGCACCAGCTCTCCGGCGGGCAGCAGCAGCGGATCGCGATCGCGATGGCCGTCGCGGCGCGGCCCAAGCTGCTCGTGCTCGACGAGCCGACGACCGCACTCGACGTCGTCACGCAGTCGGCCGTGCTGGAGCTGATCCGCGACCTCGCCGTCGAGCTCGACATGGCGATCCTGCTCGTGAGCCACGACCTCGGCGTCGTGTCGAGCATGGCCGACGAGATCGCCGTGATGCGCGACGGGGTCGTGGTCGAGCACCGGGCTACCGCCGAGCTGTTCGCCGACCCGCGTGATCCGTACACACGGGAGCTGCTCGCGAGCATCCCGCGCGTGGGCGGCGCGGCGGCTTCGGCTGACCGTGAACCGGGTTCCGAACCGGGAACCGGGACGACACGTGGTCGATCGCTCGGGACGCGGTTCTTGGCGCGGGTGAGTCGCGTGGTGGGCGGTGCCGGGGACGGCGCCGCGCCTCCTGCGGGTGAGTCTGCGGCCGAGCTGACGCGTTCCGGACAAAATGACGCGGCACAGCGCGACACTTTGTCCGGAACGGGGTTCGGAGGAGGCGCGGAGGCGGTCGTCGTCGCTCGCGAGCTGGTCGTGCGGTACGGGCGCGGGCTGCCCGCGGCCGTCGACCGGGTTTCGCTCGAGATCGGGCGGCGGGAGACGTTGGCCGTGGTGGGGGAGTCGGGCTCCGGCAAGTCGACGCTCGCGACGGCGATGGCGGGGCTGATCCCGGCGGAGTCGGGGTCGTTCACGTTCCGTGGTGCGGACGGCGTCGAGGGCGACCTCACCCAGCCCGTCGCCGGTCGCACCGCCGATCTGCGGCGGTCGGTGCAGCTGGTGTTCCAGAACGCGGACACGTCGCTCAACCCGCGACGCACCGTCGGCGCCGCGATCGCGAGGCCGCTGACGCTGTTCACGGGGCTGACCGGCTCCGCGCGCGCCGATCGCGTCGCCGAGCTGTTGGTCGAGGTCGGCCTGTCGCCGGACTTCGCCGCACGGCTCCCGGCCCAGCTCTCGGGCGGTCAGCGCCAGCGTGTCGGCATCGCCCGCGCGCTCGCCGCCGGCCCCGAGCTGATCATCGCCGACGAGATCACGACCGCGCTCGACGTGCGGGTGCAGGCGGGGGTGCTCGACCTGCTGACGGGGCTCCGCGACGAGAAGGGGCTGAGCTGCCTCTTCATCAGCCACGACCTCGCCGTCGTGCGCGGGGTGGCCGACCGCGTCGCCGTCATGACGGGCGGCCAGATCGTGGAGGTCGGCCCGGCCGACGCCGTGTTCTCCGGCCCGAACCATCCGTACACGCAGACGCTGCTCGACGCGACGCTCGACCCGGGCACCACCGAGCTGCCGAGCGTCGGCGACGGCCGACCGCGCTGGCGCAACGCCGACGGCTGGGACGACCACGGGAACGGACACCGGATCAAGCACTGGGAGGCGACGTGAGGGCAGACGACGGGACCAGGAGAGCTGTGGCGGAGACGCCCGGCGCAGAGCGATCCGGCACGGGACGGATCAGCACGGAGCGATCCGGCACGGAACGGATCAGCGCCCCGAGGAGTGCGGTGCGGACCACCGTCCACGGCGGGGTGCAGCTGCACGACCGTGCCGGCGACGAGGAGGCGGAAGGCGGCATCGCTGCGGAGGCGCACCTCCTGCGTCGCCTGCGTGAGCGCGAGCAGAGCCGCGGCCGTGACGGGAGCGCGTCGTGAGCGGCCAAGACGCCCAGGGCGACCGGTCCGCCGGCCGCGACCCGCGCCTCCTTCGCGACCCCGACGTGCTGCACGAGATCGACGTGCGCGACGAGTGGGTGCCGCTGCCGGACGGCACGCGGCTGCACGCGCGGATCTGGGCGCCTCGGGTCGCGCACCCGGTGCCGGTGCTGCTCGAGTACCTGCCGTACCGGCTCGACGACTGGACGGCTCCGCGCGACAGCGAGCGGCACCCCTGGTACGCGGCGCGGGGGTACGCGTCGGTGCGGGTGGACATCCGGGGCACGGGGTCGAGCGACGGGCTGTTCGACGACGAGTACTCCGTGCAGGAGCTCGACGACGGGATCGCCCTGATCGAGTGGCTCGCCGCCCAGGCGTGGTCGACCGGCGCGGTCGGCATGTTCGGGATCTCGTGGGGCGGGTTCAACGCGCTCCAGCTGGCGGGTCGCGCACCGTCCGCGCTCAAGGCGATCGTCACCGTGTGCTCGACCGACGACCGGTACGACAACGACGTCCACTACCTGGGCGGCGCGGTGCTCGGCATCGACATGGCGGCCTGGGGAGGGACGATGTTCGCGTTCAACTCCCGTCCGCCGCGGCCCGAGGTCGTCGGCGCCGACTGGATCGCACAGTGGCGCGAGCGGCTCGAGCACAACCGGCCGATGACGCCGACCTGGCTCGCCCACCAGGAGCGCGACGACTACTGGCGGCACGGCAGCGTCTGCGAGGACTACTCGTCGATCACGGCCGCGGTGCTCGCCGTCGGCGGCTGGGCCGACCCGTACCGCGACGCCGTGCTGCGGCTCGTGTCGAACCTCGACGCACCCGTCAAGGGGATCGTCGGACCCTGGTCGCACCAGTACCCGGACCGCGGGCTGGCTCCCGGGCGGGGCATCGGGTTCCTGCAGGAGACGCTGCGCTGGTGGGACCGCTGGCTGCTCGACGACCCGAACGGCGTCGACGACGAGCCGGCGCTGCGGGCGTGGATCAACGACTCCGAGCCTCCCGCGACGTTCTACGCCGAGCGGACCGGCCGCTGGGTCGCCGCCGAGGCGTGGCCGTCGGAGGCGACCTCGGCTCGGGTCGAGTCGCTCGAGCTGCTCACCGGCGGCGAGCACGGAGCGGTCTCGGTGCGCTCGCCGCAGAGCACCGGCCTCGACGCCGGACGCTTCTTCCCCTTCGGCAACGCCACCGACCTGCCGCCCGACCAGCGCGGCGAGGACGGCCGATCGGCCTGCTTCGACCTGCTGGTAGTCGGCCGGCCGCTCGACCTGTTGGGGAACGTCGACGTCGACCTCGCGCTGACGAGCGACCGGCCCCAGGCCACCGTGATCGTGCGGCTCTGTGACGTCGCCCCCGACGGCAGCTCGACGCTGGTCACCCGCGGCGTGCTCAATCTCAACAAGCGCCACGGGCGTGACCAGAACGTCCCGATGGAGGCGGGGGTCGAGGAGGAGGTGCAGGTCGCGCTGGTCTCGACCGGACACTCCTTCCCGGTCGGCCACCGCCTCCGGGTGGCCGTCTCGTCCGCCTACTGGCCCTGGATCTGGCCGCACCCCGACGAGGCGACCCTCACGATCGACCCGCGGCACAGCTCGGTGACGCTGCCCGTCTGGACGCGGCGCGACGACGACGGCGTGCGCTTCGAGGAACCGACCCGCGCGACCCCGCTCGCCGTGCGCGCTCTTCCGCCCGCGTCGGACCTGCCGCAGCGCAGCGTCTCGCACGACGTCGGCACGGGCGAGTGGGTGCTCGACGTCGACCCCGGCTACGGCGGCGGACGCGAGTACCCCGATGGACTCGTCTTCACCGAGGACAGCCGCGAGACCTACCGGATCACCGACGTCGACCCGCTGTCGGCCTCCGCGGAATCGCGCTGGGCCATCGGGCTCGAGAAGCCGTCCTGGAGGGCGTGGCTCGAGACGACGTCACGGCTCACGGCGACGCGGGACGAGTTCGTCGTCGTCAACACGGTCCAGGCCTGGGCTCGCGACGGCGGGCCGGAGGCGCCGGTCGTCGTCGTCGCCTCGCGGCAGTTCGAGGACCGGGTGCCGAGGACGTCGGCGTGAGCGGGGTAGGGGGTGCAACTGGTGCTGGTGCTGCGGGGGCGCGGCAGAAGCCTGCCGTGCGGCGGGCGCTGATCGTGGAGGCGGCGCGCGGCGTGATCCTGCGCGAGGGGCTCGGCGGCACGCGGCTGCGCGACATCGCGGGGGAGGCGGGCGTCTCGGTGGGCACGGTGACCTACCACTTCGAGAGCGTCGCGGAGATCCTCAACGAGGTCGTCGTGCTCGAGACCGCCCGCTTCTACTCGTCGATCATCGAGGCGGTTGACGCCGAGCCCGACCCGGTCGCCGGCGTGCGGATGCTCGTCGAGCCGCTCTTCGCCGCGACGGACGCGAGCGACGAGCACTGGCGGCTCTGGTCGGACTACTGGACGGCCGTCGCGCGGAAGCCCGCGGTCGCCGCGGAGTACGTCGAGCGGATCCGCGTCTGGGAGGCGTGCCTCACACGGACGCTCCGGCGTGGGGCCGAGTCGGGTGCGTTCCCGGCGCTCGGGGCCGGGGCCGGGGCTGGGGCTGCTGGACTGGCCGGGGCCGGAGCCACTGGGCCGGACGGCGCCGATCGCGCGTCGGAGGTGGCGCTCAAGCTCGCCGCCTACAGCGACGGAGTCGCGACGCAGCTCGCGCAGAAGGCTCCGGGGCTGACGTCGGAGCTGGCGCTGGCGTGGATGTGGACGTTCCTCGGGCACGAGACGGGCGCCTCCTTCGCCTGACCTGTTCTGCCTCGGCGTCCGGTGCTGAACCGGCAGAAAGTGCTGTCTCAGCGCCCCTGGAGAACCGTTTCTGCCGGTTCGTCGCCGCCTGGACGGGTGAGAGGCCCCGAATCGACCTTCCGAGGGGCTCGGAGGTCGATTCGGGGCCTCTCGTGAGGGGCACCGACGCTACGCGCGGCGGCGGCGGGCCCGGATGACCAGGGCGAGGCCGGCGAGCAGGACGAGCAGCGCTCCTGCGGCGAGGGGGAGGGGGTCGCTGCCGGTGAAGGCGAGCACGCCGTCGGCCTGCGCCGTGGTGGTCGAGCCTCCGGCCGACGTGCCCGCACCTGCACCTGTGCCCGCACCGGCGCCTGAACCAGCGCCACCGGCACCGGGCGTGCCCGGGAGCGGGTCGGAGACGGCCGTAAGCTCGAAGGTGCCCCAGGTCTCGGCTCCCGTGGCGTCGGTCTGGCCGACGAGGGTGTGGGTGCCGGCTCCGAGGCCCTCGGGGAGGCGCAGCGTGAGCACCCCGTCGTCGTCACTGGGGTCGTCACCGAGGTAGACGGGCTCCGAGTGGACGAACCAGTCGAGCGCCGCACCGGCGAGACGACGCGGGACGGTCGCGGTGAGCGTGCCCTCCGCCTCGTCGACGGCGGTCACGACCAGCGTGTGCGTCGCCTCCGTCAGCTCGGAGAGCGCCACCGCCGTGGGCTCCTCGTCACCGGTGCCCGGGTCGACGGGCGGCGTCGTCGGGTCTACCGGAGGCGTCGTCGGGTCGGTCGGGTCGACGGGAGGCTCCGTCGGGTCGGCCGGACGCGACAGCGTCACCTCGTCGACGACGGTCATGTCCGCCGTACGGTACGTCGTCATCGCGATGGAGTCAGCCGTCACCTCGACGTTCGTGAAGTTCGGCGTGTACTCCTGGTTCTGCACGGCGCTGAAGGCGAAGTCCTGCGACTGGATGTCGTAGTACTTGCTGCCGCTCGACGAGTTCGCCGTGACGTAGAGCACCTCGTCGCCCTCGGGCGTGACGGTGCCGTCGACCGGCTCGTCGGCGTGCACCGGCGTCGTGCCGCTCATCAGGTAGCTGCGGACGTACACGTGGTCGTGGCCCATCAGCACCAGGTCGACGTCGAGCTCGCTCATCACCGGGGGCAGCTCGGCTCGACGCGTGACGATGTCGCTGTCGGTCGCGTGCGACGCGACGCTGTAGACCGAGTGGTGGAACGTGACGATGGTCCAGCGGGCCTCGTCGCCGTGCTCGGCGATGACCTTCCGCGCGAAGTCGGCGTGGCCGGCGTCGTCACGGTCGTTCGAGTTGAACGAGATGTAGAGCGTGTCCTGGTAGAGGAACCAGTAGTCGCCGCCGGCCCGGTTCGCGTCCGGCCGGCCCGCCGTCTCGCTGACGTTCGGCATCGCGAAGTGCTGCTCGTAGGCCTTGCTCGCGACGTCGTGGTTGCCGATGTTCGTCGCGAACGGCAGCGTCTTCGTCTGCGACGGCGCGAGGAACCCGTCGTACTGCAGCTCGTTCGACGCCGTGTTGACCTGGTCGCCCGCGCTCAGCACGAAGCTCGTGTTCGGGAACGCCCCCGACGCGGTGCCCATCGTCTCGACCCAGCCGGCCGTGTCGCGTGCGGTCTCGCCGGCGCCGATCTGCGCGTCGCCGATGAACAGGAACCCGTAGTCGCCGGTCGCCTGCGTCTCGAAGGTCCAGGTGTCCGACCAGCCGTCGGCCTCGCTGCCGACGCGGTAGCTGTACGAGGTGCTCGGCACGAGGCCGGTCAGCGTCGCGTGGTGCCAGTTCTGCCCGTCGGTCGCGGTTCCGCTGGTCGAGGGGAACGAGGAGGCGCGGGCCGGGAAGGCGCCGTCCGTCACGTCCTTCGTCAGCGCGAGCTGCGCCTCCTCGGCGCTCGTCGAGTCGGAGTACCACGACACGGCACGCTGCGACTCGTCGGCCCCGATGTTGAGGAACACGTCGCTGATGGTGGCCTCGGCGCTCGCCGAGACGGGCGTCAGCGAGAGGAAGTCGAAGTAGATGTCCGAGCTGGTCGAGCGGTCCTGGTAGAGCGCGACCGACACGGTGTTCTCGCCGGCGTGCAGCAGGGCCGGGTCGATGGTGAACGTCGAGCGGTCGGGATCGCCGCCGCCGTCGCCCGCGTAGCCGACGTTGCCGTCGTGCTCGGCGACGCGGGAGTCCTCGTAGCCGACGACCTTCGTGCCGTTCACGTAGACGACGAGCGCATCGTCGTAGACGACGTCGGCGGTCAGTGACTTCCAGCCCGCGAGCTGGTCGGCGGTGAGGTCGAGGGAGCTGCGGAAGAAGTAGGTCGGCACGTCGACGGTGCCGCCCGGCAGGTACTGCTGCAGCAGGGTGTCGACGGCGTAGCCGCCGCCCATGCCGGTCGCCTTGCCGCTCTTGGCACCAAAGCTGCCCTGGGCGGTCTTCCAGTCCGAGTCGTCGTAGGAGGCGCCGGTCCAGCTGAGCGGGTCGGTGCTGCCGGCGGACGGGTCGGCGCCGGTCTCGAGGTAGCTCCACGCCGTCGACTCGGTGGTCAGCAGCGGGACGGCGTCGTCGGCGCGGGCCGACGCGACGGTGCTCGTGGCTCCGACGGCGGTGGCCGTGACGAGCAGGAGCGCCGCGGCGACGCGGGCGCGGTGGCGCGGGCGTCGTGCGGCGGTGGGGGTGGTGGTCATCCTGGTCCTTCGTGATCGTGGAGGCGCCGCCCCTCGTTCAGGGCGGGCCTCGGGCATCAGAGCAGGGCGATGTGGACGACAGGTGTAGCGGGGGTGACGGGATCACTATGTTTTCCGCGACGGAAAGCATAAGCTGACGGCGACAGCTCGCTCCCGAACGGAAGAACCGACGATGACGTCCACCGCACCCGACCAGCTCGACACTCCTGCCGCCCGCGGCGACCGGCCGCGCATCGCCCTCACCACGGGCGACCCGGCGGGCATCGGCCCGGAGCTCCTCGCCCGCCTGCTCACCGAGCTCGCCGCCGACGACGGCCACGACGTCGTCGTCTTCACGACGCCCGACGAGTTCGACCGCGGGTTCGCGCACGCCGGCGCGGCCGCCGACCGTGCCGCCGTCGACCGGGCCGGTCACGTCTCGGTCGTCGACACGGGCCTCGACCTGACGGACGTGCCCGTCGCCGAGGCATCGGAGGCGGGCGGGCGCTGGGCGCTCGACCACCTCGAGCTGGCCCTCGCCGCCCACGCTCGGGGCGAGGTCGACGCGCTCGTGTTCGCACCGCTCAACAAGTCGTCGCTGCACCTCGCCGGGATGGCCGAGCAGGACGAGATGCGCTGGTTCGAGAACCGGCTCGAGGTCGCCGGCACGGTGACCGAGCTCAACGCCATGGCCGGGCTCTGGACCTCGAGGGTCACGTCTCACGTGGCGCACCGGGACGCGCCCGACCTGATCACCGCCTCCTCCGTGCTCGCGGCCACGCGCCTCCTGCACGACGCCCTCGTGGGCACCGGCGTCGTCGCACCGCGCCTCGCCGTGTGCGCGCTCAACCCGCACGGCGGGGAGAACGGCTCGTTCGGCCGGGAGGAGATCGACGAGATCGCGCCCGGCGTCGCCCTCGCCCGCGAGGCCGGCATCGACGCCGGCGGGCCGTTCCCGGCCGACACGCTGTTCCTCCGCGCCCGCGACGGCCAGTTCGACGGCGTCGTCACGATGTACCACGACCAGGGCCAGATCGCGATGAAGATGATCGGCTTCGAGGGCGGCGTGACCATCGAGGGCGGCCTGCCGCTGCCCGTCTGCACCCCGGCCCACGGCACGGCCTTCGACCGCGTCGGGACGGGCACCGCGGCGCTCGCGTCGACCCGCAACGCCTACGACCTGGCGCGCAGCCTGGCCGTCGCCGCTGCCTCACGTGGCTGAGCGGGTCGTGCCGGGCCACCCGCCCGGAACGTCGAGCCCACTCGACGAGCCCGGCCCCCTCGACAGGCACGCCTCCCTCGGCACGTTGGTCGTCCTCGACGACGACCCCACCGGCACGCAGACCGTGACCGACCTGCCGATCATCACACGGTGGGAGCCGGACGACGTGCGCTGGGCGCTCGACCGAGGGGCGCCCGCCTTCGCCGTGCTGACGAACACCCGTAGCCTCGACCGCGCCGAGGCCCGGGCCCGCACCGCCGAGGTGGTCCGAGCCGTGCTCGCCGCCGCCGGTGACGACGCCTCCCGCCTCCGCTTCGTCAGCCGAGGCGACTCGACGCTGCGCGGGCATCACGTCGACGAGGTCGAGACGATCGTCGCCGAGCTCGCGGCCGTGGCACCGGTGGACGCCGTCGTCATGGTGCCTGCCTTCCCCTCCGCCGGCCGCACGACGGTCGACGGCGTGCACCTCGTCCGTGAGGGCGACGAGCTCGTGCCCGCCGGGCGGTCGAGCTTCGCCGGCGACCCGACCTTCGGATACTCGTCGTCGCACCTCGCCGACTGGCTCGAGGAGCGGTCGGGAGGTCGCATCGCGGTGGTCGACGTCGCGACGATCGACCTCGAGGTCGTCCGCGGGCCCGTGCGGGCCCTCGCCGACGCCCTGCTCGCCGTGCGCGGCGGACGCCACGTCGCCGTCGACGCCGAGACGGACGACGACCTCGCCCGGATCGTGGAGGCAGGCGAGCTCGCCGAGAGAGCCGGGCGGAACCTGCTCTGGCGGATCGGGCCGGGCCTCCTGCGGCCCCTCGTCGGGCAGGTCGCGCAGCCTGCGCTCGCCGCTTCCGACCTGGCCGGCCACGTGGCCGCCGCCGGGCCGGCGACGCCGCACGGCCTGATCGTCGTCGGCTCGCACGTGCCCTTGACGACCCGGCAGGTCGAGCGGCTGGACGAGCAGGCCGGGCCGAGCATCGAGCTGGTGGTCGTCGACGTGCCTGCCCTGCTGCGGGCCGACCGGCGGGACACGGAGGTCACGCGGGTCGTGGCGGCGGCGGTCTCGGCCATGGCCGACCGCGACGTTGTCGTGACCACGTCTCGCGTGCGCGTCGACGGTCACGACGGGGGTGACAGCCTCCGCATCGCCCGGGAGGTGTCGCGCGCGCTGGTCGAGCTCACCCGCGCGGTCGACGCCCGGGCCCGGCCGTCGTTCGTCGTCGGCAAGGGCGGCATCACGTCGAGCGACCTCGCGACCGAGGCCCTCGGGCTGCGCCGCGCGGTCGTGCTCGGCACGCTCCTGCCCGGCGCGGTCTCCGTCTGGCTCTCGGCCGACGAGGAGGCGCGCGAGAGGAGTGCGGACCCGCCCGCCTCGCGGACGCCCTACGCGGTGTTCCCGGGCAACGTGGGCACCGACGACTCGCTCTGGGCGGCGCTCTCGGCGTTCCGCGCCGCCGCCGTGAAGGCGACCGGGTAGCGGTCGAGCCAGGCCTGCAGGGCGACCACCGCGCCTCCTCGTGCCCACTCGTCGAAGCCCATGGGCTGGATGGTGGTCGTGAGGGGGCGGGCCCAGGCCGGGCGGTCGACGGCGATGCCGGCCTCGACCGCGTCGGGGGCGATCGACGCGAGGCCGATGCCCTCGCCGGAGAGCTGCACGTTCTGGATGCCCGTC
The DNA here is from genome assembly GCF_963515265.1 of uncultured Frigoribacterium sp. Classification (NCBI taxonomy): domain Bacteria; kingdom Bacillati; phylum Actinomycetota; class Actinomycetes; order Micrococcales; family Microbacteriaceae; genus Frigoribacterium; species uncultured Frigoribacterium sp. The sequence continues at coordinate 11,451 of NZ_CAUPYL010000007.1, read as the reverse complement.
AGCGTCGAGACCGCCGAGATGAGCCGGCCGAGGGCCTCGGCCGACTCGCGGACGACGCGGCTCGCGACGACGTCGCCGTCCGCTGCGAGCTGCAGCAGCTCGTCGTAGCCCACCGGGCGGCCGAGGCCGAGCGACACGGCCGAGCACATCGCCGGCGACGAGAGGTACGCGATCGCGCAGCCGCGGTGGCCGTCGGGGCAGACGGGGCCGCTGCGGTCGATCACGTAGTGGCCGACGGTGGGGGTGTCCGGGTCCTCCCGGCGGACGACTTGGTCGGCGATGACGAGCGAGCAGCCGACCCCGACGCCGACCGTGACGAGCGCGAAGTCGCGGAGGCCCCTCGCGGTGCCGAACCAGTGCTGCGCCTGCGTCAGGGCGAGCACGTCGTTCTCGACGACGGTCGGCAGGCCCGTGGCGCGAGCGAGGTCGTCGCCGAGCGGCACGCCGTTCCAGTCGAGGGAGCGCGAGACGTCGACCACCCGGCCGTCGCTCGAGTGGCCGCCGAGAGCGACCCCGACGGCGACCGCGCGGGGCTCGCGGGCCAGCAGGAGGCGGACGACGTCGGCGACCGCCTCGGTGACCGTCGCCGGGTCCGTGGCCTCGAGGGGCGCCTCCAGGCGCTCGGTCACCACGGCCCGCGCGGTCGTGACGACTCCGTGCACGGCGTCGAGGGTGACCTTGACGCCGATGAAGCGCAGGTCGGCGGACACGTCGATCGGGCGGATCACGCGGCCGTGCTGCGGGTCTGCTCTGTCCTCGCCCTCGATCAGCAGGCCCGTCTCGACGAGCGGCTTGGTGAGGCGGGTGAGGCTCGCGGGGGAGAGGTCGAGGCGACGAGCCGTCTCGCTGCGCGACAGCGGTCCGTGCTTGACGACCTCCCGGGCGACGTTCCTGGCCGACTCGACGGCGATGGTCGACGGCGTCGTCTCGCGTGTCCCCATGGTGGTGCTCCTCTGTGCTGACGGGTGGCGGCTGACTCATCGCGGCTGACTGGCCACGGTCGGACAGTGTCGTTTCCCTGCTGGTAACCATAGCGGCGACATCCGTGCAGCGGAGGCGGTCTCATCGCTCGGACCAGACGAACTTGACGCCAAGTGTTTTCCGTAGCAATAATGACGCACCGCGATCATCGTCGATCACCCGACCGGGTCCGAGGCAAGGAAGCCACCGTGACACAAGACAGCCGCCTGTTCCACCTCCGATCGGGAGGTGTCAGCGTCGTCCTCGACGCCGCCGGCGACGCCGTGCCCCGCATCGTGCACTGGGGTCGCGACCTCGGCGTCGTGAGCGACTCCGAGCTCTCCGAGCTCGCCCGCACCTCGGTGCCGCAGATCGTCTCGAACAGCATCGACCTGCCCGTGCCGCTCGGGCTGCTGCCCGACCAGACCACGGGCTGGAACGGCACCCCCGGCCTCAGCGGACACCGCGACGGCCGCCACTTCTCGGCCGCGTTCACCGGTGCTCGCGTCTCGACCCCCGCCTCCTCCGACCCGCGCGTCGGCGACCGCCGCGTCGTCGTCGAGCTCGCCGACGACGCGGCCGCCCTCGACCTCGCGATCGAGGTCGAGCTCGCCGAGAGCGGCGTGCTGCGGACCCGGGCGACCGTCACCAGCACGGGCGACGGCATCTACACGCTCGACGGCCTCGTCCTCGCCCTGCCGGTGCCCGCGGAGGCGCAGGAGATCCTCGACTTCACCGGTCGCCACATGCGCGAGATGAGCCCGCAGCGCCATGACTTCACTGTGGGCACTCACGCCTCGGAGGGGCGTCACGGTCGGACCGGGCACGACGCCTCGCTGCTCTACGCGGTGGGACGCCGGGGATTCGGCTTCCGCTCGGGCGAGGTCTGGGGCGTGCAGGTCGCGTGGAGCGGCAACCACCGCAGCTACGCCGAGCGCCTGCCGACCGGACGAGCCGTCGTCGGCGGCGGCGAGCTGCTGCTGCCCGGCGAGGTGCGCCTCGGCCGCGACGAGCAGTACGCCAGCCCGTGGCTCTACGCCTCGTGGGGGGACGGCCTGGACGACCTCGGCGGACGCCTGCACGGCTTCCTCCGCGGGCGTGACGGCTACCCGACGGCACCGCGTCCCGTCGTGCTCAACACCTGGGAGGCCGTCTACTTCGACCAGCAGCTCGACACGCTGCTCGCGCTCGCCGACCGCGCCGCCGAGGTCGGCGTCGAGCGCTTCGTGCTCGACGACGGCTGGTTCAAGGGCCGACGCGACAAGTCGGCCGGACTCGGCGACTGGACCGTCGACGAGTCCGTCTGGCCCGACGGCCTCGACCCCCTGGTCGCTCGCGTCCGCAGCCACGGCATGCAGTTCGGCCTCTGGTTCGAGCCCGAGATGATCAACCCCGACTCGGACGCCGCCCGCGCGCACCCCGACTGGGTCATGTCGCCCGGCCACCGGCAGCCGCCGACCCAGCGGTTCCAGCAGGTGCTCGACCTCACCGCCCCCGGCGCGTGGGAGCACGTGCTCGAGAGCATGAGCGAGCTGATCGGCCGCCACCACGTCGACTTCGTCAAGTGGGACCACAACCGCGACCTCGTCGACGCCGGCCACTCCGCCTCGGGCCGGGCCGGCGTGCACGACCAGACGCTCGCCTTCTACCGCCTCGTCGACGAGCTGCGCCGCCGGTTCCCCGCGCTCGAGATCGAGGCGTGCTCGTCGGGCGGCGCCCGCGCCGACCTCGAGGTGCTCGAGCGCAGCGACCGCATCTGGGCCAGCGACTGCATCGACGCCCTCGAGCGCCAGCGCATCGAGCGCTGGACCGGCGTCGTCGTCCCGCCCGAGCTGATCGGCTCGCACGTCGGGTCGTCGCCCGCCCACTCGACCGACCGACGTCACGAGATGGCGTTCCGGGCCGGCACGGCGCTCTTCGGCCACTTCGGACTCGAGCTCGACCTCACGACGGTCGACGCCGACGAGCTGGCCGAGCTCAGCCGCTGGATCGAGCTCTACAAGGCCGAGCGAGCGTGGATGCACCGCGGCACGGTCGTGCGCGGCGACCACCCCGACCCGGCCTACTGGGTCCGCGGCGTCGTGTCCGCCGACGCGTCGCACGCGCTGTTCTCGTTCGTCGCCGTCGCGACGACCGTGCAGAACCCGCCGGGCGCCGTCCGCCTGCCGGGTCTCGACCCCGAGCGCACCTACCGGGTCGAGGTGGTCGAGCCCGGCCACCGCATCAAGGCCTACAACCACCACGCGGGCCCCGCGTGGTGGACCACGGGCGCCCAGCTGAGCGGCGCGGCACTCGCCGTCGTCGGGCTGCAGGCGCCGGGGCTCGCCCCCGAGCACCTCGTCGTCGTCCGGGCGACCGCCGTCGAGACGGAAGGAACGGCACGATGACCGCACCGACCACCACCCGCGAGGAGGCGGGGGCAGGCGCCTCGGGGACCGGCGCCGGACGCGGCACGCGACCCGCGCCTCCTCGTCGCCGCCCTGCCGCGTTCGGCATGGGCAAGCCCTTCGGCATGAAGAAGCAGGAAGCGATCGCCGGCTGGGTGTTCGTCGCCCCCGCGCTGATCGGGTTCCTCGCGTTCTTCGTCTGGCCCGCCATCAGCGGACTCGCCTACAGCTTCACCGACTTCGACCTGCTGACGCCGCCCGAGTTCATCGGCCTCGACAACTACGTGCGCCTGGTGCAGGACCCGCTGTTCTGGAACGCCATCGGCACGACGAGCTACTACGTCGCCATCAACATCGGGCTGCAGACCGTGCTCGCCCTCGGCATCGCGGTGCTGATGCACCGGCTGACCCAGTCGATGATCGTGCGCGGCATCGTGATCCTGCCGTACCTCATCGCCAACGTGGTCGCCGCGCTGGTCTGGTTCTACATGTTCGACTTCCAGCTCGGCATCGTGAACGAGATCATCGACTGGACCGGGCTCGACCGGGTCGCCTTCTTCGGCGAGAGCGCCTGGGCCATCCCCACGGTCGCGCTCATCAACGTCTGGCGGCACATGGGCTACACGGCACTGCTGATCTTCGCCGGCCTGCAGACCATCCCCAAGGAGGTCTACGAGGCCGGCGTGATCGACGGCGGCTCGGAGGCGCGGATGTTCCGCAGCATCACGCTGCCGCTGCTCCGGCCGGTGCTCGCGATGGTGCTCGTCGTCACGGTCACCGGCTCGTTCCAGATCTTCGACACCATCGCGGTGACGACGCAGGGCGGACCGGTCAACTCCACCCGCGTCATCAACTACTACATCTTCGACATGGCGTTCAACCGCTTCGACTTCGGCTACGGCTCGGCGATGGCGCTCGCGCTGTTCCTGCTGCTCGCCGTGTTCACCTTCGTCCAGCTGCGCCTCACCCGCGCCGACAAGTCCGACCTGGGATGACCCGACCATGACGACCATGACACCGCCCCCCAGCCAGCTCGCCTCGGTCGAGCCCGCCACCAGCACCCGCGCCGGGCGCACGCCGCGGCCGCCGCGCGGTCGTCGCCCCCGCGGCCACAGCGGCGGACGAGCCCGCAAGGCACTCGGCTGGGCCGTGCTCGGCCTCGTGATGCTGGTCACGCTGTTCCCCTTCTACTGGATGCTCCGCACCTCCTTCTCGACCACCGTGTCGCTGGGCAGCGACCCCGGCTCCCTGCTGCCCGTCGACTTCACCCTCGGCGCCTACCAGCGGGTGCTCGGCCTCGCCACGACCCAGGAGGCGCTCGCCGAGGGCGGCTCGGGGGCCTCGATCAACTTCTGGTCGTACCTGCGCAACTCGCTGATCGTCGCGACCGTCACCACGATCGGGCAGGTGCTCTTCTGCTCGATGGCGGCCTACGCCTTCGCACGGCTGCGCTGGCGCGGTCGCAACCTCGTGTTCTCGGCCTTCATCAGCGCGCTGATGGTGCCGCCGATCTTCACGACGATCCCGAACTTCGTGACGATCCGCGAGCTGGGCCTGCTCAACACGTACGCCGGCATCATCCTGCCGACGCTGCTGATGACGCCGTTCGCCGTGTTCTTCCTGCGGCAGTTCTTCCTCGGCATCAGCCGGGAGGTCGAGGAGGCGGCCGTCATCGACGGCGCCGGCCCGTTCCGGCGCTTCTTCCAGGTGATCCTGCCCCTCGGCGCCGCGCCGATCACGACCCTCGCGATCCTCACCTACATCACCGCCTGGAACGAGTACTTCTGGCCGCAGCTGGTGGGGCGGACCGAGGAGGTGCGCGTGCTGACGGTCGCGCTCGGCGTGTTCCGCTCGCAGACGCCGCAGGGCGGGCCTGACTGGGCGGGCCTCATGGCCGCGACCCTGATCGCCGCGCTGCCGATCCTCGTCCTCTTCACGATCCTGGGGCGCCGCGTGATCAACAACATCGGCTACTCGGGCACGAAGTAGCCGCCCGTCGGGCGGCCCGCCGACGCGGGCCGCCCGCACCAGACCCCACGACACCACCCGACCACCGACACGACTGATCCACATCAACGACGAAGGGACAGCAATGAAGACCACGAAGAAGAGGAGCCTCGCCGCCGCGATCGCGGTGCTCCCGATGCTCGCCGTCACCGCCTGCGCAGGGGGCAGCGGCGGGGGCGACTCCGCCGGGGGAGAGATCACCTACTGGCTCTGGGACTCGAACCAGCAGCCCGCCTACGAGCAGTGCGCGACCGACTTCGCCGCGGCCAACCCCGGCAGCACCGTGAACATCCAGCAGTTCGGCTGGGACGACTACTTCCAGACCCTGACGACGAGCCTCGTGGGCGGCGACGCCCCCGACGTCATCACGAACCACGCGTCGTTCTTCCCGCAGCTCGCGAGCACCGGCCAGCTGCTGCCCCTCGACGACGTCGTCGAGAGCGAGGGCATCGACTTCGACGACTACCAGGCCGGCATCCCCGAGCTCTGGGTCGGCGAGGACGGCCAGCGCTACGGCCTGCCCAAGGACTGGGACACCGTCGCGACGATCTACAACGCCCAGTACCTCGCCGACGCCGGGCTGACGCCCGAGTCGCTGCAGGACCTCAGCTGGAACCCGGAGGACGGCGGCACCTGGGAGCAGACCATCGCGCACCTGTCGGTCGACGCGAACGGCGTGCGGGGCGACGAGCCCGGCTTCGACGCCTCGAACGTCGCGGTCTACGGCCTCGGCCTCAAGTCCAAGTCGGGCATCGGCGCCTTCGGGCAGACGCAGTGGAGCCCGTACGCGCTCAGCAACGACTGGACCTACGCCGACAAGAACCCGTTCGGCACCGACTTCAACTACGACGACGAGAAGTTCACCGAGTCGATCGAGTGGTGGCAGGGCCTGATCGAGAAGGGCTACATGCCCAGCTACCAGGCGGCCTCGTCGGGCGTCGGCATCCAGGAGGCGTTCGGCGCCGGTCGCTACGCGCTCGCCACGGACGGCAGCTGGAACGCCAAGACGTACTTCAGCTTCGAGGGCGTCGAGGCGGGCATCGCCCCGCTGCCGAAGGGCCCGGACGGCGAGCGCGCCGGCGTGCTGAACGGCCTGGCCGACTCGGTGCTGTCCACCACCGAGCAGCCCGAGCTGTCGAAGAAGTGGGTCGGCTACCTCTCGTCGGCGGCCTGCCAGGACGTCGTCGCCGAGGCTGCCGTGGTGTTCCCCGCCCTGAACAGCTCCAGCGAGAAGGCCGCCACCGCGTTCGCCGACGCCGGCATCGACGTCTCGACCTACTACGACGCCGTCGCCGCGGGCGAGACGGAGCTGGCACCGATCGCGAACCACTGGCTCGACGTGCTCGCCGTGATGGAGCCCGCCATGGAGTCCGTGCTGATCGGGCAGTCCGAGCCGGATTCGCTGGCGGACGCCTCCGAGCAGGTCGACCAGCTCTTCGCGAACGACTGAGCCACGGGGCCGACGCGACGAGTCGGGGAGGCGCGGTGCAGCTGCTGCACCGCGCCTCCTCTCGTTCGTCGAGCGGCGTCGTCGAGTGGTCGGGAACGGTTCTCCTTCGGTCGGCGGAGGACCGTTCTCGACCACTCGGCTGAGGGCGGGCTCGACCGGTCGGCGACTTCTCGGGGGATCGCTTGACCCTGCCCCAGGGGCACGGTCTCTACTTGTGGGTAGTCGGCGACGAGCGCCGACGACGACACTGCGAACGACGAGACCGCCGAGGAGGCGCCCGTGGCCTGGAGCACCCGCCAACTGGCCGAGATGGCCGGGACCACGGTCAAGAGCGTCCGCTACTACCATCAGCTCGGCCTGCTCGAGGAGCCGTCGCGGCTGAGCAACGGCTACAAGCAGTACGAGGTGCGGCACCTCGTCCGCCTGCTGCAGATCACCCGGCTGACCGACCTCGGCGTGCCGTTGGCGCAGATCCAGGCCGTCAGCGGTGCGGGGGAGGACCCCGATGCGGCACTGCGGGTGCTCGACTCCGAGCTCGAGGCCACGATCGAGCGGCTGCAGCGCGTCCGCGGCGAGCTCGCGCTGATCCTGCAGCACCGTGCGCCTGTCGACCTGCCCGCCGGGTTCGGCGAGGTCGGCGGCCACCTCAGCGAGGCCGACCGGGCACTCGTCATGATCTGGTCGCGGGTCTTCGACGAGCCGGCGATGGACGACCTCCGGACGATCCTGCGGGACGAGCCCCGCACCTCCGACGACGACGCCTTCGACGCGCTGCCCGCCGACGCCGACCGGGCGACCCGACGTCGCCTCGGCGCGGCGCTGGCGCCGGGCATGGGCCGGCTCTTCGAGCAGTACCCGTGGCTGGCCGACCCGGACGGGCACGCCGAACACGGTTCCGCGACCTCGACGGCCACCGTGGGCGCCGCCGTCACCGAGCTCTACAACCAGGCCCAGCTCGAGGTGCTCTACCGCGCGTACCTCGTGTCGGCAGGCAAGTCCGACGACCTGGAGGCGCTGGAGACCGCGTTGGACGCGGCGGAGGGCGCTGCGCCAGCGCCTTCACCTGCGCCCGCGTCTTCACCTGCCCCCGGGCCTGCGCCTGCGCCTTCACCTGCACTCGACACCGCACCCGAACTCGACCCGAGGACACGACCATGACCGAGACCGACCCCACCCGCACCTCCCTCGACACCGCGCCCCTGCTCGCCGAGGACGTGCTCGTGCTGCTCTTCGACCCGGAGTCGGGCACGATCCGCTCGGAGGGCACGCCGTTGCTGCACACCCTCGCCGGAGCCGTGATCACCGAGCTGGCCCTCGACGGGGCGGTCACGATCGACGAGCACGGGTCGGGGCTGCGCGGGCGACTCGTCCACGCCGTCGAAGGGCATGAGCCGGCTGACCCGCTGCTCGCGACCACCTGGCAGCGCCTCGCCGACAAGCCGACCGACCTGCGGTCGCTGCTGCTCGAGATCGGCCCGCGACTGCGCGGGCCGGTGATCGACCGCGTCGTCGAGCGCGGAGCGCTGCGCCGCGAGAACCGCAAGACGCTCGGGTTCATCCCGACCACGGCTCTCATGGACGGCGGCACCGGGCGACGCGACGAGTTGCTCGACCTCGTGCGGCCCGTGCTGCTTGACGACCAGGAGCCGTCGCCGAGGTCGGGCGCGCTCGCCGCCCTGCTCTCGGCGAGCGGCGCGTTGCCGGCGCTGCATCGCGACCTGCCGTGGTCCGGTGCCCTCTACACGCGCGGGCAGCAGCTGCAGCGCGGGGAGTGGGGCGCCGCCGCCACCGGCGAGGCCGTGGCTGCGTCGGCTGCCGCAGTCGCCGCCGCCGTGCTCTCGAACTCGCTGTTCGTCAGCGTCGTGCTGCCGTCGCTGCGCGACTGAGCCGCCGCTCCTGCTTCCCGCTCCCGTCCCCCTTCCTCACCCCTCTTCCCCCTCTTCTCGTCCTGACGACCCCCACCTCTGGAGACCGCCATGTCCCGCTTCATCCACACCGCCTCCTCGGCTGCCGGCACCTCGGCCGCAACGAACTCCGGCGGACCGTTCGCCTGGTTCCAGGACCTCGTCGGCCAGGTGCCCGAGGTCGTCCAGCCGCTCGTCATCGCGCTCGCCGGAGCCGTCCCGTTCATCGAGGGCGAAGGGTCGGCCGCGCTCGGCATCATCGGCGGCGTGCACCCTGTCGTCGCGGCGCTCGCCGGGATCGTCGGCAACCTGATGTGCGTCGTGATCGTGGTGCTGCTGGGGTCGCGGATCAGGGAGGCGCTCGTGCGGAGGCGTTCCGGTCGCGGTGCAGCGTCGGCCGGAGCCTCGGATGCGAGGCCGTCGGCCGCGGGCGTCGGTGTCGGCACCGCTGCGACCGGTGGCGGTTCGGTCGCCTACGCCGCCGCTCCTGGGTCGGCCGGGGCGACCGTGTCGACTCCGGCTCCCGGCGCTGCTCCCGACCCGGTCGCGGCCGGGTCGGTCGAGCCGACGGAGGCGGTGCCGGAGAAGAAGGGCAAGGCGCGGCTGCGACGCTGGCTGGTGAAGTTCGGGGTGCCCGGGGCGAGCCTCCTGGCCCCGCTGGCACTGCCCACCATGTTCACGGCGGCGACGTTCGTCGGGTCGGGAGTGCCGAAGGGGTGGGTGATCCTGTGGCAGGCCGTCGCCATCGTCGTCTGGACCACGCTGATCACTCTGCTCGCCACGGGCCTGATCTCGGCCGTCGGCTAGCCGGCGTCGCTCGCCGTCGCATGGGGTCGAGTGGTCAGGAACTGTTGTTCGGGGGTCCTGGAGGACGGTTTCTGACCACTCGGTCGTGGGCCGGCAGGAAGCGCTCTGGGAGGGCTGCCGGGGAACCTGATCCGGACCACGCGCGGGGCGTGGTGGATCAGAGGCCCCAGATCGACCTCGGGAGGTGCGGGGAGGTCGATTCAGGGACTCTCGTCCAGCGCCGGTCATCCGCGCTGGGGTCGAGTGGTCGGGAAGTGCTCCTCATAGGGTCGAGGTCAGCAGTATCTGTCCAGTCGGTCGGTGAGCCGACAAGGAGTGCTCTCGAGGAGGCGGCGGGCAGCACTTCCTGCCGCTTCACTCCTGGGGGAGAGGGAGGAGGGCCCGGCGGAGGTGGGCGGCGGCCTCGTGGCCGACGCGGGACATCGCCTCGCGGGTCTGGCCGCCGACGTGCGGCGTGAGCACGACGTCGGGGCGGTGCCGCAGGGGGTGGTCGCCGGGCAGGGGCTCCACCGAGGTGACGTCGAGGCCGGCTCCCGCGAGGTGACCGGACTCCAGGGCGGCGACCAGCGCCTCCTCGTCGACGACGCCACCGCGCGAGGTGTTGACCACGACCGCTCCCGCGGGGAGCAGCGCCAGCTCGCGCGCCGAGATCAGGCCTCGGGTCGCGTCGGTGAGGGGCACGTGGACGCTGAGGGCGTCGGAGGCGCGGAGCAGGTCGTCGAGACCAGCCGGCTCGGCTCCGGCCTCGCGGATCGCCTCGTCATCGAGATGCGGGTCGTGCGCGACGACGCGCATGCCGAGTCCGTCGCGGGCGATGCCGGCGACGAGCTGCGCGATGCGGCCGTAGCCGAGGAGGCCGAGGGTGGCTCCGGAGAGCTCACGACCGGTCATCGACGCGCGGTCGCCGGGTGCGGCCGCGCGGGGATCGGCTCCGGCTCCCGCATCGGCACTCGCGAGTGCCGGGCCGAGCCCTCGGCGCGTGATCATGAGGAGGGCGACGGCGAGCTCGGCGACCGACCGGCTGTTTGCCGCGGGCGTCGTCGTGACCTCGATGCCGAGCTCGGCGGCGGCGGCCACGTCGACGGTGTCGAGGCCGACCCCGTGACGGGCGACGATCCGCAGCTGCGGGGCCTCGCGCATCATCGCTCCGTCGACGCGGGCGGTGCGGAGCAGGACGCCCTGCACCTCCGGGGCGACGTCAGCCCAGGAGGCGGCGGTCACGCCCCAGCCGAGGCGCACGTCGGCCCACTCCGCCAGTGAGTCGACCACCGCGTCGTGGATCGGACGCGGCACCCAGACGACGGGCCGGGCGGCGCCGCCCGCGCTCACGTCAGCCCCGCCCTCAGCCACGCGGCACCAGCCGCCGGTTCGCCTCGCGTCGCTCGCCCTCGCCGCGCAGCAGCTCGTGCGTCGCCGCGACCACGTCGTCGACGCGACCCGCGGGCACGATCGCCACACCGTCGTCGTCGCCGACGACCCAGTCGCCCGGAGCCACGGCGACGCCGCCGACGGCCACGGTCTCGCCGAGTCGGTACGGGCCGGTCTTCCACGGGCCTGCCGGCGTCACGGCCCGGGCGAACACGGGGACTCCCACCCGCTCCAGCTCGACCACGTCGCGGGCGGCCGCGTCGAGCACGATGCCGCCGACCCCCAGCGCGAGCGCCTTCTCGGCGACGAGCTCGCCGATCAGCGCTCGCGTCTCGTCGCCGCCGCCGGAGACGACGAGGATCTCGCCCCTCCTGATCTGCTCGAACGCGGCGTGCAGGCCGGCGTTGTCGCCGGGGCGGGTCCAGACGGTGAAGGCGCGCCCCGACAGGGCCGCCCCGCGCCAGAGCGGACGGATGCCGTCGGCGACGCCGAAGCGCTCCATCGCGTCCGAGATCGTCGCGACGGGCAGCTCGCCGGCGGCGGGCCAGGCGGCGGGCCGGGGGTCGGG
>NZ_CAUPYL010000006.1:0-51870 GCF_963515265.1 uncultured Frigoribacterium sp. | reverse complement strand
GGCCCCCCTCGCCGGGTGGGGACCGCCCCCGGCCGCCCGCCCGGGCCCGCGCGGGCGCGGGGGGGGGCGCCGGGCCCCCAGTGCGCCCCCCTGGCGGGGGCGGGTGGGGGGGCGGGGGTCGGTGGGGCCGCCGGCCCCCTTCGCCGTGGTCGGACGGCCACGTGCCGCGCGACCGTGCCCGAGAGAACGACCCTGAAGGAACCACCACGATGTCACCCGTCGAGATCACGCCGGAGCACAACCCGCTGCGGCTGCCCTCCGATCGACGCCTGAACCGGATCGCCGGCCCGAGCGGCCTCATCATCTTCGGCGTCACCGGCGACCTGTCGCGCAAGAAGCTCATGCCGGCCGTGTACGACCTCGCCCACCGCGGCCTCCTGCCCCCCGGGTTCGCGCTCGTAGGGTTCGCCCGCCGCGAGTTCGAGGGCCAGGACTTCGAGCAGGTCGTCTACGAGGCCGTCAAGCAGCACGCTCGCACCCCCTTCGACGAAGACGTCTGGCGCCAGCTGAAGGAGGGCTTCCGCTTCGTGCAGGGCACCTTCGACGACGCCGACTCGTTCACGCGCCTGAAGGACACGATCGAGGAGCTCGACCGAGAGCGCGGCACGATGGGCAACCACGCCTTCTACCTCTCGATCCCGCCCAAGGCCTTCCCGATGGTCACCGAGCAGCTGCGCAGCAGCGGCCTGGCCGAGGAGAAGGACGGTGCGTGGCGTCGCGTGGTGATCGAGAAGCCCTTCGGCAGCGACCTCAAGACCGCCCGCGAGCTGAACGCCGTGGTCGAGAGCGTCTTCGAGCCCGACTCCGTCTTCCGCATCGACCACTACCTGGGCAAGGAGACGGTCCAGAACCTCCTGACCCTCCGGTTCGCCAACCAGATGTACGAGCCCCTCTGGAACTCGAACTACGTCGACCACGTGCAGATCACGATGGCCGAGGACATCGGCGTCGGCGGCCGCGCGGGCTACTACGACGGCATCGGTGCCGCTCGCGACGTCATCCAGAACCACCTCCTCCAGCTCCTGGCCCTCACGGCCATGGAGGAGCCGGTCACGTTCGCCGCGCCGCACCTCCGTGCCGAGAAGGAGAAGGTCCTCTCCGCGGTCCGGATCCCCGAGGACATCGCCGCGGGGACCGCCCGTGGCCAGTACTCGGGAGGCTGGCAGGGCGGCGAGAAGGTGCTCGGGTTCCTCGACGAGGAGGGCATGAACCCGGAGAGCGTCACCGAGACCTTCGCCGCGGTGAAGCTCGAGATCGCGACGCGCCGCTGGGCCGGCGTGCCCTTCTACCTCCGGGCCGGCAAGCGCCTGGGGCGCCGCGTGACCGAGATCGCCGTGGTGTTCAAGCAGGTGCCCGAGAACATCTTCGGCACGCAGACCTCGCTCGGCCAGAACGCCCTCGTGATCCGCGTGCAGCCCGACGAGGGCGTCACCCTCCGCTTCGGCTCGAAGGTCCCTGGGATCGGCACCCAGGTGCGCGACGTCACGATGGACTTCGGCTACGGCCACGCCTTCACCGAGGCGAGCCCCGAGGCCTACGAACGGCTCATCCTCGACGTGCTGCTGGGCGATCCGCCCCTGTTCCCGCGTCACGAGGAGGTCGAGCTCTCCTGGAAGATCCTCGATCCGATCGAGGAGTTCTGGGCGACGCAGGGCCAGCCCGAGCAGTACCGCCCCGGCACGTGGGGCCCCCAGTCCGCCGATGAACTCATGGCCCGCGACGGCCGTACCTGGAGACGCCCGTGATCGTCGATCTGCCCGCCAGCACCATCAGCCGAGTGCAGAAGACGCTCGTCACCATCCGCGAGGAGGGCGGAGTCGTCGCCCTCGGGCGCGTCCTCACCCTCATCATCTCGACGAGCCACGGAGAAGAGGAAGAGGCCATCGAGGCCGCCAACGACGCTTCCCGAGAGCACCCCATGCGCGTCATCGTCGTGTCGACCGCTCCGGGCGGCGACGACGAGGAGCCTCGGCTCGACGCCCAGATCCGGGTCGGCGGCGACGCCGGCGCGAGCGAGGTCATCCTGCTGCGCGCCTACGGCGACACCGCGAGCGACGAGGAGGGGCTGGTCACCGGTCTCCTGCTGCCTGACGCCCCCGTCGTCGTCTGGTGGCCCGGTCGAGCTCCGGAGGTCGTCGCCGAGTCGGCTCTCGGGCGCATTGCCCAGCGCCGCATCACCGACGCGGCGAGCCAGCCGAACCCGCGTCAGAGCATCGTCGACCTCGCCGAGACCTACCAGCCGGGCGACACCGACTTCGCCTGGACGCGCCTCACGCTCTGGCGCACGCAGCTCGCCGCCGTCCTCGACCAGCCGCCCTACGAGCCCGTCACCGAGGTGCGCGTCGACGGCGCCCCCGACTCTCCGTCGACGCTCCTGCTGGCCGCGTGGCTGCGGCTGCAGCTCCAGGTGCCCGTCGTGAACGAGCTGACGCGGGGCAACGGGTCGAGCGGCATCCACGGGGTCCGGCTCGTCCGGCCTTCCGGGCCGATCGTGCTGGAGCGAGCCGTCGTCGACGTCGCCACGTTGACGCAGCCCGACCAGCCCACCCACGACCTCTCGTTGCCACGCCGGTCGCTGCGCGACTGCCTCGCGGAGGAACTCCGTAGACTCGACCCCGACGACCTCTTCGGCGAGGTCGTGAAGCAGGGTGTCCGCCAGCTGGCCGAGCCCGTCGAGAACTAAGGCAGACTGACACAGTGAGCAACGAACGCCGGGTGCTGGTTCACCCCGACAAGGAATCGCTGGGCGCCTCGGTCGCCGCGCGCTTCATCACCAAGATCATCGACGTGCTGGAGGAGCAGAACTACGCCTCGGTCGTCGTCAGCGGCGGGTCGGTGAGCACGGTCGTGCTCGCCGCGATCAACGCCTCTCCGGCGCGGGACAGCGTCGACTGGTCGAAGGTCTCGTTCTGGTGGGCCGACGAGCGCTGGGTCGAGAGCGGCGACGCCGACCGCAACGACCGTCAGGCCGAGATCGACCTGCTCGGGCACATCGGTGTCGAGTCGCAGAACGTGCACCGCTTCGGCGCCGTGGGCGAGTTCGCCGACGTCGAGGCCGCCGCGGTCGCGTACCGGGCCGAGCTCCTCGAGCACGCCCAGGGCGACGACGAGGCGCCTCGCTTCGACATCACCCTGCTCGGCGTGGGCCCCGACGGCCACGTCGCGTCCCTCTTCCCGGACGCGCCCCAGGTGCGGATGAGCGGACCGACCGTGCTGACGGTGGACGACTCCCCCAAGCCGCCGCCCGTCCGTCTCACGCTGAGCCTGCCGGTGATCAACAACTCGCAGCGCGTGTGGATGATCCTCGCCGGCGCGGAGAAGGCGTCGTCGCTGGGCCTCGCCCTCGCCGGTGCCGGTGCCGACCAGGTCCCCGTGGCGGGGGTCAAGGGCCGTAAGCGCACGGTGTTCTTCGTGGACAGCGACGCCGCGTCCGAGGTCCCCGAGAACCTGATCGCCTCGACCTACTGATCCGTGGGCCCGGTCCGTCGCCGGACCGGGCCTCGACACGAGAGAAGCCCCGCAGCCGAGCTGCGGGGCTTCTCTCGTGGGCGGGCCGTGACGACCGGCCGCGGTCGGTCTGGCTAGGCCTTGCCTCGGCGGACGCGCAGCTGCTGCAGCGCCTCCTCCAGGAGCTGGGCCGCCTCCTCCTCGGAGCGCCGCTCCTTCACGTACGCGAGGTGCGTCTTGTACGGCTCGAGCTTGGCGACGGTCGGCGGGTTGGCCTTGTCGCGTCCGGCGGGGAGGCCGCTGGACGGGGAATCGACCGTCTCGGGGATCTCTTCGTCAGGCACGTTCGCGGCGAAGTGGCGGACGACCTCGTTGCCCAGGGCGTCCCAGTACGAGATGGTCACGCGCTCGGCGTGGTACCCGCGGTCCTGCTCGCCCATGGGGCCGGCACCGACGCGCGAGCCACGGATGGCGCTGCCTCCGGAGGCCATCAGCTGACCGCCGAGAACTTCGTGATGAGGCCGAGGACCACGATGCACGTGATCCAGACGAGCCCGAGGAACACGGTGATGCGGTTCAGGTTGCGCTCGGCGACCCCGGATGCACCGAGGTTGCTCGTGACACCGCCGCCGAACATGTCGGACAGGCCGCCGCCGCGACCGCGGTGCAGCAAGATGAGGAGGGTCAGCAGGAGGCTCGTGATGCCGAGCAGCACCTGCAGGATGACCTGCAGAATTTCCAAGGGGGACCTTTCGATGCGGTGAGACCGTTGACGAGTATAACTGCAGCACGCGGCGACGGGTCCCTCACCCGCGGGCAGGAGAGGGACCCGTCTGTCGGTCCGCGTCAGACGCCGACGTGCGACTCGAAGCGCACGATGCGGGCGAACTCGTCCACGTCGAGGCTCGCACCGCCGACGAGCGCACCGTCGACGTTCGGCTCGCGCAGGAACGAGGCGATGTTCGTCGACTTCACCGACCCGCCGTAGAGGATCCGGGTCGCCGCGGCGCGGTCGGCCCCGACGAGCTCGACGAGGGCCTCACGGAGCGCTGCGCAGACCTGCTCGGCCTGGTCGGCGGTCGCCGCCTTGCCCGAGCCGATCGCCCAGACGGGCTCGTAGGCGACCACGATCTCGGCCGTGGCGGGGACCTCGGCCAGGGAGGCGCGGAGCTGGGCGACCGGGACGGCGCTCGGCCCGTGCGTCTCGAGGTCGTCCGCGGTCTCGCCGACGCAGATGACGGGGACGAGCCCGTTGCGGTGCGCCGCCGCGACCTTGGTCGCGACGACCGTGTCGTCCATCGCGTGCAGGGTGCGGCGCTCGGAGTGGCCCACGAGGACGTAGTGCACGTCGAGCTTCGCCAGGGAGGCGCCCGAGACCTCGCCGGTGTAGGCGCCGCTGTCGTACGCCGAGAGGTCCTGTGCGCCGAGGACGAGCGAGAGCCCGTCCGCGTCGAGCAGGGTCTGCACGCTGCGCAGGTCGGTGAAGGGCGGGAAGACGGCTGCCTCGACGGAGGAGTGGTCGTGCTTCGCGTCCTTCAGGCTCCAGGCCAGCTTCTGCACGAAGGCGATGGCCTGCAGGTGGTCGAGGTTCATCTTCCAGTTGCCGGCGATGAGGGGCGTGCGCGTGGTCACCATCCGAGGACCTCCAGTCCGGGGAGTCGTTTGCCCTCGAGGAACTCGAGGCTGGCTCCACCACCGGTGGAGATGTGGCCGAACTGGTCGTCGTCGAAGCCGAGGGCACGGACGGCCGCGGCCGAGTCCCCTCCCCCGACGACGCCCAGGCCGTCGACGCGCGTGAGCGCCTCGGCGACGGTCTTCGTGCCGGGGGCGAAGGCGTCGAACTCGAACACGCCCATGGGCCCGTTCCAGAACACGGTCTTCGAGGCGGCGACGATCTCCGCGAAGCGGGTCGCCGTGTCCGGTCCGATGTCGAGGCCGATCGCCCCGTCCCCGAGGTCGGAGGTCTCGATGCCGTCCGCGGGGACCACCGCGTGCTCGGCGTCGGCCGAGAAGGCCGAGGCGACGACGACGTCGGTGGGCAGGACGATCTGGACGCCGCGCTCGTCCGCGTCGGCGAGGTAACCCCTCACCCGGTCGAGCTGGTCCTTCTCGAGGAGGCTGCCGCCGACGGCGTGGCCCTGAGCGGCCAGGAACGTGAAGAGCATGCCGCCGCCGACCAGGAGCGAGTCGACCCGGGGCAGCAGGTGCTCGATGACGCCGAGCTTGTCCGACACCTTCGAGCCGCCGAGCACCACCGTGTAGGGGCGCTCAGGCGTCTCGGTGAGCTTCTCCAGGACGGAGAGCTCGGTCTCGATGAGCGTGCCGGCCGCGCTCGGGAGGAGCTGCGGCAGCTCGTAGACGCTGGCCTGTTCGCGGTGCACCACACCGAAGCCGTCCGAGACGAACAGGTCGCCGTGCGCGGCGAGCTGCTCGGCGAAGGCGCGACGCTCGTCGGCGTCCTTCGAGGTCTCGGCAGGGCTGAACCTGAGGTTCTCGAGGACGGCCACCTGGCCGTCGGCCAGGCCGGCCACCGCCTCCTCGGCCTCGCTGCCGACGGTGGAGGGAACGAACGCGACGTCGGCGTCGAGGAGCTCGCCGAGGCGGGCCGCCACGGGGCGCAGGCTGAACTCGTCGACGGGCTGGCCGTCGGGACGGCCGAGGTGCGAGATGACGACCACGCGGGCGCCGTCGGCCACGAGCGTCTGCAGGGTGCCGACGGAGGCGCGGACGCGGCCGTCGTCGGTGATGGCGCCGTCCTTCAACGGGACGTTCAGGTCGCAGCGGACGATCACGCGCTTTCCCGACGTCGAGCCGAGCGACTCGAGGGTTCGGAGGGTCATGGGACTCGATTCTGTGGAGTGGTTCGGTGGAGAGACGAGGAGGCGGCCAGGCCGAGGGCCTGACCGCCTCCCGGGTCGATCGTGGTGCGGACGCCTACAGGCGGTCGGCGACGTACTTCGTCAGGTCGACGAGACGGTTGGAGTAGCCCCACTCGTTGTCGTACCAGGACGTGATCTTGACCATGTTGCCGATGACCTTCGTGAGGCCCGAGTCGTAGATCGACGAGTGCGGGTCGGTCGTGATGTCGGACGAGACCAGCGGGTCCTCCGAGTAGAGGAGGATGCCCTTGAGGTCGCCCTCGGCCGCGGCCTTGTAGGCCGCGTTGATCTGCTCGACCGTGACGGGGGTGCTCGTCTGCAGGGTGACGTCCGTGATCGAGCCGGTCGGCACCGGGACGCGCAGCGCGTAGCCGTCGAGCTTGCCCGACAGCTCGGGGATGACGAGGCCGATGGCCTTGGCGGCACCGGTCGAGGTGGGGACGATGTTGACCGCGGCGGCGCGAGCACGACGCGGGTCCTTGTGGGGACCGTCCTGCAGGTTCTGGTCGGCCGTGTAGGCGTGCACCGTCGTCATGAGGCCGCGCTCGACGCCGAAGTTGTCGAGGAAGACCTTCATCAGGGGCGCGAGGCTGTTCGTGGTGCACGACGCGTTCGAGATGATGTGGTGGTTGGCGGGGTCGTAGATGCCCTCGTTGACGCCGAGGACGATCGTGGCGTCGTCGCCGGTGGCGGGCGCCGAGATGAGGACCTTCTTCGCGCCGGCGTCGATGTGCTTCTGCGCGTCCTCCGCCTTCGTGAAGAAGCCGGTCGACTCGACGACGATGTCGACGCCCAGCTCGCCCCAGGGCAGGTTGGCGGGGTCGCGCTCTGCCAGGACCTTGATCGGCTTGCCGTCGACGACGATCGAGTCGCCGTCGAGCTCGACCGTGGCGTCGAGACGACCCGTGATGGAGTCGAACTTGAGCAGGTGCGCGAGGGCGGCGTTGTCGGTGAGGTCGTTGACGGCGACGATCTCGATGTCGGTGCCCTTGGCGAGCGCCGCGCGGAAGTAGTTGCGGCCGATGCGACCGAAGCCGTTGATGCCGATCTTGACGGTCAAGGGAACTCCTGTTGATCAGGCGTCGCGGGGACGCGTGGAGGGGGCGGGCGACCAGGCCCGTGGCTCACGATCCGGCCGGGGCGACCGGGCTTCGCGTCCGTCTACGACAGTACCAGTCGACCGCCTCCGTGACTCCGGGAGCGTCGCCCGCGTCGGAGGTGTCAGTCGAGGTCGAGGTCGGACGGCAGGCTGGCCTCGGTGCCGGGCAGGCCGAGGTCGGACGCCTTCTTGTCGGCCATGGCCAGGAGGCGGCGGATCCGCCCGGCGACGGCGTCCTTCGTCATGGGCGGGTCGGCGTGGTGGCCGAGCTCGTCGAGGCTCGCGTCCCGGTGCGCCAGGCGGAGGTCGCCGGCGTACTTGAGGTGGTCGGGGATGTCCTCGCCGAGCAGCTCCATGGCCCGCTCCACCCGGGCGCACGCGGCGACGGCGGCCTGCGCGCTGCGCCGCAGGTTCGCGTCGTCGAAGTTCACGAGCCGGTTGGCCGTCGCCCGGACCTCGCGACGCTGGCGCATCTCCTCCCATTCGCTCACGCTCTTGAGCGCGCCCATGACCGTCAGCATCGCGCTGATCGCCTCGCCCTCACGGACCAGCACCCGGTGGACGCCGCGGACCTCACGGGCCTTGGCGGCGATGCCGAGCCGCCCGGCCGCGCCGACGAGCGCCATGGCCGACTCGTTGCCCGGGCAGACGACCTCGAGCGAGGCGGACCGGCCGGGGTCGGTCAAGGTGCCCTGGGCCAGGAAGGCACCGCGCCAGATCGCCGCCAGGTCGTCGCGCGACCCGGTCGTGAGCCGGTTCGGCAGCCCGCGGACCGGACGACGGCGGGCGTCCATCAGACCCGTCTGGCGGGCCAGGGTCTCGCCGGCCTCGTGGACGCGCACGAGGTACTGGGTCGTGCGTCGCGTCCCCGACGCGGACACGACGGACACGTCGCTGCGCGCGCCGTACAGCTCGGCCAGGTCCTTGCGGACACGGCGGGCGATCACCGGGCTGTCGAGCTCGGCCTCGACGGCGATGCGGCCCGAGATGACGTGCAGCCCGCCGGCGAACCGCAGGATGGTCGCGACCTCGGCGGCCCGGACCGTCGTCCTGCTCACCTCGACGCGGGCGAGTTCTTCTTTGACGTCGGCGGTCTGTGCCACTGGTCGTTCCTCTTTCATCAGTCGTTGTCGGGCGTGCGGGGCACGGCCCCGCGCAGCCGGAGGGCGCGCCCGTGCGACCCCCGGGTCACTCCCGGCCCAGGTCGCGGTGCTTCACGGCGACGGCCACCCCGGGGAGCCCGCGCAGATGCGCCGCCAGCTCGCCGACCAGGGTGACGGATCGGTGCTTCCCGCCCGTGCAGCCGATGGCGATCGTAGCGTGTCTCTTGTTCTCGCGCTGGTAGCCGGCGAGAACGGGCTCGCAGGCGGCGCCGAAGGCCCGGACGAAGTCGTGGGCCCCGCTCTGGGCCATCACGTAGCTCGTCACGGGCTCGTCCAGGCCGGTCTGCGAGCGGAGCTCGGGGACCCAGAACGGGTTCGGCAGGAACCGGGCGTCGCCCACCATGTCGGCGTCCGCGGGCAGCCCGTACTTGAAGCCGAAGCTCAGCACCGTGACCTGCACCCCGGCCCGCTCGGACTCGGCGAACTTCTCGGTGATGGTGGTCGCGAGCTGGTGGATGTTGAGCTCGGAGGTGTCGATGATGACGTCGCTCGTCTCGCGCAGCTCCTCCATCCGGGAGCGCTCGGCGACGATGCCGTCGAGCAGCGTGCCGTCCCCCTGCAGCGGGTGCGGTCGACGGACCTGCTCGAACCGGCGCACGAGGGCGGCGTCGGTGGCGTCTAGGAACAGGACGCGGACCTTGCTCGGCATGCTCTCGCGGAGCGTGCGCACCGCCTCCTGCGCCTCGGAGAAGAGGCGACCGCCTCGGACGTCCACCACCGCGGCGATCTTCGGCAGCGAGTCGCCGGCGCGCTCGGCGAGGTCGAGGAGGGGCCGCAGCATCTGGGCGGGCAGGTTGTCGACCACGTACCAGCCCAGATCTTCGAGGGCGTTGCCGACCGTCGAACGGCCGGCACCGGACATCCCGGTGACGATCATGACCTCTTGCTGCTCGTGTGCGTCGCTCATGGTGGCGGGGCCTTCGCTGGTGGCGGGTCGGTGCGGGACGGGCGGATCGAGTCTAGGCGGGGGCGCGGGCGCCCTCGGCCTCGCTCGGGGTCTCGACCGCAGTGTCGGTGTCGGTGTCGGTGTCGGTGGCGAGCCCGACGTCCCCGGCCTCTGCGGACCCTAGCTGACCGACGACGGCCGCGGCGAGCGTCGGGCCGATGCCCCGGATCGACGAGATCTCGTCCGGCGTGGCCTGCTTGAGCCGCTTCACCGAGCCGAAGTGCTTCAGCAGGCGTGCGACACGCGACGGCCCGAGGCCGGGGATCTCGGCCAGCTGGGTCGTGATGTCGCGCTTCCGACGCTGTCGCTGGTGCGTGATCGCGAACCGGTGGGCCTCGTCGCGGATCCGCTGGATCAGGAAGAGCGCGTCGGAGTTGCGCGGCAGGATGACGGGGAAGTCGTCGTCGGGCAGCCAGATCTCCTCGAGCCGCTTGGCGATCCCGCAGAGCGCGATGTCGGTCACCCCGGCGTCGTCGAGCGCCCGCCGGGCGGCGGCGACCTGGGGCTGGCCCCCGTCGACGATCAGCAGGTTCGGCCGGTAGGCGAAGCGCTTGCGCTCCTCGCCGACCTCGGCGACCGGGGCGAGCTCGTCGTCGAGGCGCGAGAGCCGCCTGCTGAGCGTCTGGTAGATCGACTCCGTATCGTCGGTCGACTGGGGGATGTTGAAGCGCCGGTACTGGTCCTTGCGGGGCAGGCCGTCCTCGAAGACGACCATCGAGGCGACGATGTTGGTCCCGGACAGGTGCGAGACGTCGTAGCACTCCATCCGGAGGGGCGCCTCCGTCATGCCCAGCGCCTCCTGGATGTCGGCCAGGGCAGTGGACCGCGTCGCGAAGTCGGCGCTGCGACGTGTCTTGTAGAGCATCAACGACTGCTGCGCGTTCAGGGTCGCCGTCTGCATGAGCGCGGCCTTCTCGCCGCGCTGCGCGGTGCGGACCTGCACCTTGCCCCTCCCCCGGATCTCGCTCAGGACGGCCTCGAGGGCGTCGTTGTCGTCGGGCACCGTCGTCACGACGATCTCGCGCGGCACCTCGGAGCCGGCGGTGTACCGGCCCTGCAGCACCTGCTCGACGAGCTCGCCTGAGGTGATGTCGATCTCCTTGTCGACGACCCAGCCCCGGGATCCGCGGATGCGGCCGCCGCGGACGGTGAAGAGCTGCACGGCAGCCGCCAGCTCGTCCTCGACGAGGGCGTAGAGATCGAGGTCGACGGAGTCGCGGAGCACCACGGCGGACTTGTCGAGGACGGCCTCGAGCGCCTGCACCTGGTCGCGGTAGCGCGCCGCGTCCTCGTAGCGCTGTTCGAGCGCGGCCGTCTTCATGGCCTTCTGCTTGTCGGCGATGACCTTCTTGTCGTAGCTGCCCATGAACTTGACGAACTCGTCGACGATCGCGCGGTGCTCGTCGATCGACACCTTGTGCGAGCAGGGCCCGCCGCAGCGACCGATCTGGCCCGGGAAGCACGGCTTGCCGGTCTCCATCGCCTTCTTGTAGCTGCTGTCGGAGCAGGTGCGGATCGGGAAGACCTTGATCATCTGGTCGATCGTGTCGTGCACGGCCCAGATCTTCGGATACGGCCCGAAGTACTTCGCGCCCTTGATGCGCGGGTTGCGCGTGACCATGACCCGGGGAGCCTCGTCGCCGAGGGTGACCGCCATGAACGGGTACGTCTTGTCGTCGCGGAACTTGACGTTGAAGGGCGGGTCGAACTCCTTGATCCACGTGTACTCGAGCTGGAGAGCCTCGATGTCGCTGCCGACGACCGTCCACTCCACGCTCCGCGCCGTGAGGACCATGCGTCGCGTGCGCTCGTGCAGGGTCGGCAGCGGGGCGAAGTAGTTGCTCAGTCGGGCACGCAGGTTCTTCGCCTTGCCGACGTAGAGGACGCGGCCACGCTCGTCGCGCCAGCGGTAGACCCCGGGGTCGGTCGGGATCTCACGCGCCGGCGGCCGCCAGGAGACCGTGTTGCTCATCGAGCCTCGACTGGCTCCCGACGTCGGCTGCCCGGCGTCGTCGCGGCCTTCTTCTTCTTGGCCGCGGCCGGGCCGGGCGCAGCGTGACCCGATTCGAGGATCTCGGCGAGGAAGACGCCGGTGTGGCTCTCCGGCACGGTGGCGAGGTGCTCGGGAGTTCCCGTGGCGAGGACCGTGCCTCCCCCGGCGCCGCCCTCGGGGCCCATGTCGATCAGCCAGTCGGCCGACTTGATCACGTCGAGGTTGTGCTCGATGGTGATGACGGTGTTGCCCTTGTCGACGAGGCCGTCGAGCACGAGCAGCAGCTTGCGGACGTCCTCGAAGTGCAGGCCCGTCGTGGGCTCGTCGAGCACGTAGATGCTGCGCCCGTTCGAGCGCTTCTGCAGCTCGGTCGCCAGCTTGACGCGCTGCGCCTCGCCGCCGCTCAGGGTGGTCGCGCTCTGGCCGAGGCGCACGTAGCCGAGGCCGACGTCCACCAGCGTCTTCATGAAGCGCGAGATCGCCGAGATGGGCTCGAAGAAGTCGGCCGCCTCGCTGATCGGCATGTCGAGCACCTCGGAGATGTTCTTGCCCTTGTACTGGACCGCCAGGGTGTCGCGGTTGTACCGCGCGCCCCCGCAGACCTCGCATGCGACGTAGACGTCGGGCAGGAAGTTCATCTCGATCTTGATCGTGCCGTCGCCCGCGCAGTTCTCGCAGCGACCGCCCTTGACGTTGAAGCTGAACCGCCCCGGCAGGTAGCCACGGGCCTTCGCGTCGACGGTCTCGGCGAACAGGTTGCGGATCCGGTCGAAGACGCCGGTGTACGTCGCGGGGTTCGAGCGAGGCGTCCGACCGATCGGCGCCTGGTCGACGTGCACGACCTTGTCGAGGTGCTCGAGACCGGTGACGCGCAGGTGCCGGCCGGGGATCTGGCGAGCACCGTTCAACTTGTTGGCCATCACCTTGTAGAGGATGTCGTTGACGAGGGACGACTTGCCCGAGCCGCTGACTCCGGTCACCGCGACGAAGACGCCGAGCGGGAAGTCGACGGTGACGTCGCGCAGGTTGTTCGCCTTCGCGCCCACGACGGAGACCACACGGTCGCGGTCGACCGGGCGACGCGTGGTCGGCGTGGTGATCGAGCGGCGACCGGCGAGGTAGTCGCCGGTGTAGGACTCGGTGTTGGTCAGCAGGTCTTCGTAGCTGCCCGAGTGGACCACCTTGCCGCCGTTGACGCCGGCGCCCGGTCCGATGTCGACCACCCAGTCGGCGGTCTTGATCGTGTCCTCGTCGTGCTCGACGACGATGAGCGTGTTGCCGAGGTCGCGGAGCTTGACGAGGGTGTCGATCAGACGTCGGTTGTCGCGCTGGTGCAGACCGATGCTCGGCTCGTCGAGCACGTACAGCACGCCCGTCAGGCCCGAGCCGATCTGGGTCGCCAGCCGGATCCGCTGTGCCTCGCCTCCGGAGAGCGAGCCCGCGGCGCGGCTGAGGGACAGGTAGGTGAGCCCCACCTCGAGCAGGAACTCGAGGCGGACGCGGATCTCGCGGAGCACCTGCGCGGCGATCCGCGCCTCACGGGTCGTCAGCGTGAGCCCGTTCATGAACGCGAACGCGTCGGTGAGGCTGAGCTCGGCGACGTCGGCGATGCTCTGCTCGGCCACCGTGACCGCGAGCACCTCGGGCTTCAACCGCTTGCCGCCACAGACGGAGCACGGGATCTCGCGGAGGTACTCGGAATAGCGCTGGCGCTGCGTGTCGGTCTCGGCCTCGGCGTACTTGCGCTCGATGTAGGGCATCACGCCCTCGAACCCGGTCGAGTACTTCATCTCACGGCCGAAGCGGTTCTTCCACTTCACCGTCACCTCGAAGTCGTTGCCCTGCAGGACGGCCTGCTGGATGCGGGCCGGCAGCTCGCTCCACGGGGTCTTGAGACTGAAGTCGAGATCAGCCGCGAGCCCCTCGAGCAGCTTCTGGAAGTAGTTGTAGAGGCCCTTGCCCGAGTTCGTCCAGGGCAGGATGACGCCCTCAGCCAGGCTCAGGTCGGGGTCGCCGAGCACGAGGTCGGTGTCGACCGACATGCGCGTCCCGAGGCCGGAGCACTCGGGGCAGGCGCCGAACGGGGCGTTGAACGAGAAGGTACGGGGCTCGACCTCCGTGAGCTGCACCGGGTGGCCGTTCGGGCACGAGAGCTTCTCGGAGAAGGTGCGGTACTTGCCGGCGGCACCGGCGTCCGTGTCGACGAAGTCGACCGTGACCAAGCCGTCGGTGAGGCGCAGGGCGGTCTCGAGCGAGTCGGTCAGGCGCGTGAGGCCCTCGTCGGAGGCGACGAGACGGTCGACGACGACCGAGATGTCGTGCTTGACCTGCTTCTTCAGCTTCGGAGGCGAGCTGAGCTGGACCTGCTCGCCGTCGACGATCGCACGGGAGTAGCCGCTCGACGCGAGCTCGGCGAAGAGGTCGACGAACTCGCCCTTCTTCTGGGACACGACGGGGCTGAGCACCTGGAAGCGCGTCCCGGTCTCGAGCGTCATCAGCTGGTCGGCGATCTGCTGCACGGTCTGGCGGCTGATCACCTCGCCGCACACGGCGCAGTGCGCGATCCCGATGCGGGCCCAGAGCAGGCGCATGTAGTCGTAGATCTCGGTGATCGTGCCGACCGTCGAGCGCGGGTTGCGGTTCGTCGACTTCTGGTCGATCGAGACGGCCGGGCTGAGGCCCTCGATGAAGTCGACGTCGGGTCGGTCGACCTGCCCGAGGAACTGCCGCGCATAGGCGGAGAGCGACTCGACGTAGCGGCGTTGGCCCTCGGCGAAGATCGTGTCGAACGCGAGGGACGACTTGCCCGATCCGGAGAGGCCGGTGAAGACGACCATCGAGTCGCGCGGGATCTCGAGGTCGACGTTGTCGAGGTTGTGGACTCGGGCACCCCGCACGCTGAGCACGGAGGAACCTTCTACGGGTGAGATTGACACTCTTACCATTCTACGGAAGCCCCTGACATCGAGGTCGGCCGACAGGAACATCGGCCGGCTGACGGCACCAGGAGGAGCGTCCGCGCGCTAGAGGACGGGGTCTGTGTGGGTGAGCTCGGCAGAGACGGCCCAGAGCCGTTCCGCGGAGGCGCGGTCGCGCGCGTGCTTCTTCGTCGGGACGACGGCAGGCGGGCCGGTCAGCTGGAACCACCCGGAGGGGCCCCAGTATTCCCCGCCCTGCACCCCGGGGTCGACGGTCGCGTGGACGAGCGGCTCGGCCCCTGCCTCCTTGCCCTGCGAGAACGCGTGCATGGCCGAGGTCACGACGGCGGGCGGCCGACGAGGCTCGACGACGGGCGGCCGCGGGTCGCTCAGCGACTCGAACGAGAGGCCCGGGTGGGCGATCACGCTCGACACCGACGAACCGGCGGCCCGGAGGCGCCGGTCGAGCTCGAGGCCGAACGTCATGACCGCGAGCTTCGACCGTGCGTAGGCGACCGCGCCCGAGTAGCTCGAGACCATCATGGGGTCGTCGAGGTCGAGGCGGACGAAGCGGTGGCTGATGCTGCCGAGGTGGACGACGCGACCTCGAGGAGACTCGGAGAGCGCCGGCAGCAGGTGCGAGACGAGCGCGAAGTGCCCGAGGTGGTTCGTGCCGAACTGCAACTCGAACCCGTCGGCTGTCGTCTGACGCCGGCGCGAGCCGACGACCCCCGCGTTCGCGAGCAGGGCGTCCACTCCCCCGGCGGCCGTGAGCGCGTCCGCGCCGGACCGAACCGAGGACAGGTCGGCGAGGTCGAGGTCGACGGTGGACACGTCGGCGCCGGGGACGCGGTCGCGCACGGCGTCGGCAGCACGGACGGCCCGCTCGGGGCTCCGGGCCGCCAGCACGACCTGGTGGCCGAGGGCGGCGAGGCGCTCGGCCGCGAAGTAGCCCAGCCCCGCGGTGGCCCCGGTCACGACGACGCGGAGGCGGTGATCAGCGGGCATGGCCGGCCGCCTCCATCTGGCGCAGGTCTCGCTTGAGGTCGGCGACCTCGTCGCGGAGGCGCCCGGCGAGCTCGAACTTCAGCTCGGCGGCGGCCTGGAGCATCTGGTCGTTGAGGTCGGCGATGATCGACTCGAGTCCGTTGGCGGCGTTCGCCGCCTTGCCCTCTCGGCGCAGGTTGGGGGTCGGGGCGCGCTTGCCGCCCTGGCGGCCGGCCAGCAGCTCGGCCGTGTCCGCGCCCTCGCGAGCCAGGACCTCGGTGATGTCGGCGATCTTCTTGCGGAGCGGTTGCGGGTCGATGCCGCGCTCGAGGTTGTAGGCGACCTGCTTCTCGCGCCGGCGGTCCGTCTCTTCGAGCGCGTTGCGCATCGAGTCGGTCATGACGTCGGCGTACATGTGCACCTCGCCGGAGACGTTGCGCGCCGCGCGTCCGATGGTCTGGATGAGCGACGTCGACGACCGCAGGAACCCCTCCTTGTCGGCGTCGAGGATGGCGACCAGCGACACCTCGGGCAGGTCGAGGCCCTCGCGGAGGAGGTTGATGCCGACGAGGACGTCGTAGACGCCCTGACGCAGCTCGGTCAGCAGCTCGACCCGTCGCAGCGTGTCGACGTCGGAGTGCAGGTACCGGACCCGGACGCCGGCCTCGGTGAGGAAGTCGGTCAGCTCTTCGGCCATCTTCTTCGTCAGCGTCGTGACGAGCACACGCTCGTCCTTCTCGACGCGGACCCGGATCTCGTCGAGCAGGTCGTCGATCTGGCCCTCGGACGGCTTGACGACGATCTGCGGGTCGACGAGGCCCGTCGGGCGGATGATCTGCTCGACCACGCTGTCGGTGATGCCGAGCTCGTACTTGCCCGGGGTCGCCGACAGATAGACCTTCTGCCCCACCCTGCCGAGGAACTCCTCGAACTTGAGCGGGCGGTTGTCGAGGGCACTCGGCAGCCGGAAGCCGTGGTCGACGAGCGTGCGCTTCCGGGAGGCGTCGCCCTCGTACATCGCCCCGATCTGCGGGACCGTCACGTGGGACTCGTCGATGACGACGAGGAAGTCGTCGGCGAAGTAGTCGAGGAGGCAGTGCGGGGCCTCGCCCGGACCACGGCCGTCGATGTGAGCCGAGTAGTTCTCGATGCCGTTGCAGAAGCCGATCTGCTCCATCATCTCGAGGTCGAAGGTCGTGCGCATGCGGAGGCGCTGCGACTCGAGCAGCTTGCCCTGCTTGTCGAGCTCGTCGAGGCGGGTGGCGAGCTCTTCTTTGATCGTGCCGATGGCACGGTGCATGACGTCGGTGCCCGCGACGTAGTGGGAGCCGGGGAAGACCGACACCGCGTCCATGGTGCGGACCACGTCGCCCGTGAGGGGGTGCAGCGCATAGAGCGCCTCGATCTCGTCGCCGAACATCTCGATTCGGATGGCGAGCTCTTCGTACATCGGGATGATCTCGATGGTGTCGCCGCGCACCCGGAAGTTGCCGCGGGAGAAGTCGATGTCGTTGCGCTGGTACTGCATCGAGACGAAGCGCCGGATCAGCGTCTCGCGGTCGATCTTCATGCCGACCTGCAGGGCGATCATCGCCTGCATGTAGCCCTCGGGCGTGCCGAGGCCGTAGATGCAGGACACCGTCGAGACGACGATGACGTCGCGACGGCTGAGCAACGAGTTGGTCGTCGAGTGCCGCAGTCGCTCGACCTCGGCGTTGATCGAGCTGTCCTTCTCGATGAAGGTGTCGGTCTGTGGGACGTACGCCTCGGGCTGGTAGTAGTCGTAGTAAGACACGAAGTACTCGACGGCGTTGTGCGGGAACATCTCGCGGAACTCGTTGGCCAGCTGCGCCGCGAGGGTCTTGTTGTGGGCCAGGACGAGGGTCGGGCGCTGGACCTGCTCGACGAGCCACGCAGTCGTCGCGGACTTGCCGGTGCCGGTCGCACCGAGGAGCACGACGTCGGTCTCGCCCGCGTTGATGCGCCCCGCGAGCTCGGCGATGGCGGCCGGCTGGTCGCCGCTCGGCTCGTACTCGCTGACTACTTCGAAGGGGCGGACACTGCGGGTCGGTTCCATGCCTCCGAGTCTAGGAGCGACCACTGACACTCGGCCCCGAGGGGCCCGCCGCCTTCGCCGCTGACAGCGAACGCAGCACCTCCGCGACCTCGTCCGCCCTCGCGAGGGTCGCCTCCAGCGAGATCGAGGAGTCGACCACGAGGTCGGCGACGGCGAGGCGCGCCTCGTCGTCGGCCTGGGCGTCGACGCGGCGGACCGCCTCCTCAGGGGTCATCCCCCGGAGCTCGACCAGGCGCGCGAGCCGGACCTCGCGGGGGGCGTGGACGACCACGACGACGTCGAACTCGGCTGCC
The DNA here is from genome assembly GCF_963515265.1 of uncultured Frigoribacterium sp. Classification (NCBI taxonomy): domain Bacteria; kingdom Bacillati; phylum Actinomycetota; class Actinomycetes; order Micrococcales; family Microbacteriaceae; genus Frigoribacterium; species uncultured Frigoribacterium sp. Next base: position 34,068 of record NZ_CAUPYL010000006.1, on the reverse strand, counting down.
CCGCGCGTCTCGACCAGGAGGGGGACGTCGTACACGACCACCCTCGCGGGGTCGTCGGCCACCGCCTCCTCCATGCGCCGGCGGGAGAGCTCGCGGACAGCCGGGTGGGTGATCGCCTCGAGGTCGCGTCGGGCAGCCGGGTCGGAGAAGACCAGGGCGCCGAGGGCCGGTCTGTCGAGCTCGCCCGAGGGCGTGAGCACGTCGTCGCCGAAGCGCCGCCTGATCGCTTCGAGACCGGGCGTGCCCGGCGCCACCACCTCTCGGGCGAGCTGGTCGGCGTCGACGTGAGCCGCGCCCCGCTCGGCGAGACGGCGGGACACGACGCTCTTGCCGGCGGCGATGCCCCCGGTCAGGCCACAGACGAACATGCCTCGAGGCTACCTGCGACCGGGCGGCCCCGGAACGCCGAACGGCGGCCCCCTCGAGGAGGGGACCGCCGTTCGACGTGGTCAGTGCCGAGGCGCCGTCCGAGGTGTGACTAGTTGCTGCTGGACAGCTTCTCGCGCAGTGCGGCGAGCGACTCGTCGTCGGCGAGGGTGCCGGCACCGGCGGTCTCGCTCGAGAAGGTCGAGCCCGAGGGAGCCTCGAAGGAGGCCTCTTCGGTGAGCGACGCAGCGACCTGCTTCTTGTGCGCCTCCCAGCGAGCCTGGGCGGCAGCGTAGTCCTGCTCCCACTTCTCGCGCTGCGAGTCGAAGCCCTCGCGCCACTCGTTCGTCTCCGGGTCGAAGCCCTCGGGGTACTTGTAGTTGCCCTGGTCGTCGTACTCGGTGAGCATGCCGTAGAGCGCCGGGTCGAACTCGGTGCCCTCGGGGTCCACGCCCTCGTTGGCCTGCTTGAGGCTCAGCGAGATGCGGCGACGGTCGAGGTCGATGTCGATGACCTTGACGAACACCTCGTCGCCGACGGCGACGACCTGCTCGGCCAGCTCGACGTGCTTCGCCGACAGCTCGGAGATGTGCACGAGGCCCTCGATGCCGTCCGCGACGCGGACGAACGCGCCGAAGGGGACGAGCTTCGTGACCTTGCCCGGCGCGACCTGTCCGATCGCGTGGGTGCGGGCGAAGACCTGCCACGGGTCCTCCTGCGTCGCCTTGAGCGAGAGCGACACGCGCTCACGGTCGAGGTCGACCTCGAGGATCTCGACGGTGACTTCCTGACCGACCTCGACGACCTCGCTGGCGTGCTCGATGTGCTTCCAGCTGAGCTCGGAGACGTGCACGAGGCCGTCCACGCCGCCGAGGTCGACGAACGCGCCGAAGTTGACGATCGAGGAGACGATGCCCTTGCGGACCTGGCCCTTGTGGAGGTTGTTGAGGAACGTGGTGCGGCTCTCGGACTGCGTCTGCTCGAGGAGCGCACGGCGCGACAGGACCACGTTGTTGCGGTTCTTGTCGAGCTCGAGGATCTTCGCCTCGATCTCCTGGCCCAGGTAGGGCGTGAGGTCGCGGACGCGGCGCAGCTCGATGAGCGACGCGGGCAGGAAGCCACGGAGGCCGATGTCGACGATGAGGCCGCCCTTCACGACCTCGATGACCGTTCCGGTGACGACGCCGTCGGCGTCCTTGATCTTCTCCACGTCGCCCCAGGCACGCTCGTACTGAGCGCGCTTCTTGGACAGGATCAGACGGCCTTCCTTGTCCTCCTTCTGGAGGACGAGGGCCTCGACGGTGTCGCCGACCTCGACGACCTCGGTGGGGTCGACGTCGTGCTTGATCGACAGCTCGCGCGAGGGGATGACGCCCTCGGTCTTGTAGCCGACGTCGAGGAGGACCTCGTCGCGGTCGATCTTGACGACGGTGCCCTCGATGAGGTCGCCGTCGTTGAAGAACTTCAGGGTCTTCTCGACCGCGGCCAGGAAGTCATCAGCGGATCCGATGTCGTTGATGGCGACCTGCTTGGGTGCCTTGGTCGTTACGGTTGTCATGTAGTTAGTGCTCCAGTGAAAGCATGTATCGGGCCGTGGTCGTCCAGAGGGCTGGGCCTTCTCGGGGGTGTCGACCGCGGCATGCGGACAGATCGGCGCAGATAGCGCTGGTACATACTACCTGCGCGTCGCCCCGACGGGCAACGATCAGGAGAGCACTGCGCGCCGTAGCGTGTCGAGCCCGACGCCGCCGAGCTGCAGTGCCTCGCGGTGGAACGCGCGGAGGTCGAAGTCGTCTCCCTCGCGCCGAGCCCGCTGGGCCCGCAGGTCCTCCCAGATGCGCTGTCCGACCTTGTACGAGGGGGCCTGGCCCGGCCAGCCGAGGTAGCGGTCGACCTCGAAGCGGACGAACTCGTCGTCCATGTTGACGTTGGCGCGCATGAACGTCAGGGCGGTCTCGTGGCTCCACGGCTCGGTCGAGCCGGGGAACGTCTTGCCGAGGTGCACGCCGATGTCCAGCACCACCCTGGCGGCGCGCATCCGCTGCCCGTCGAGCATGCCGAGGCGGTCGCCCGGGTCGGAGAGCCAGCCGAGCTCGTCCATCAGCCTCTCCGCGTAGAGGGCCCAGCCCTCGGCGTGCCCCGACGTGCCCGCGAGCTGGCGGCGCCAGGTGTTCAGCAGGGCGCTGTTGTAGACCGCCTGGCCGAGCTGGAGGTGGTGCCCCGGCACGCCCTCGTGGAACACGGTCGTCGTCTCGCGCCAGGTGCCGAAGCGGGTGACGCCCTCGGGCACCGACCACCACATGCGTCCCGGTCGGGAGAAGTCGTCGCTGGGGCTCGTGTAGTAGATGCCGCCGTCCTTCGTGGGCGCGATGCGGCACTCGAGGCGACGGACCGGCTCCGGCACGTCGAAGTGCGTGCCGGCGAGCTCGGCCACGGCGCGGTCGCTGAGCTGCTGCATCCACTGCTGCAGCGCCTCCGTGCCCTCGAGCTGGCGGGCAGGGTCGGCGTCGAGGACGGCGATCGCCCGCGCCACGTCCGCGCCCGGCTCGATCTCGCGCGCCACCGCCTCCTGCTCGCTCGTCATGCGGGCGAGCTCGTCGAGGCCCCACTCGTACGTCTCGTCGAGGTCGACGGTTGCCCCGAGGAACCGCCTCGAGTGCAGGGCGTAGGTGTCGCGGCCGACGCCGTCCTGGACGGCGGCCGCGGGCAACAGCTCGTCGAGCAGGAACCGCCGGGCTTCGAGATAGCCCTCCCCCGCCGAGGAGGCGCCCCTCGCGAGATCGGAGGCGAGCGCCGACGAGGGGGCGGTGCCGTCGGCCAGTCGGGCGGACGCGGCGAGCTCGGCGAAGAAGCCGTCCGGGGAGCCGATCCGGGCGCACTGCTCGGCCACCGCCTCCACCTGGCGCCGCGCCGGGACCACGCCCTCGGCGATGCCCTGACGGAACGTCTCGACCAGCTGTTCGAGTGCCTGGTCGACGCGGCTGAGTCGCGACGCCACGTCGGCCCAGTCGCCTTCCGTCTCGGTGGGCATCAGGTCGTAGACCTCGCGGATCGCCTGGATCGGCGAGGCGATGACGTTGAGGTCGCGCAGCTGCAGACGCTGCTCGGCGTACTCGAGGTCGAGGCGGAGCTCGGCCCCGAGGTCGTCCTGGGTGACGCGGTCGACGTCGTCGACGGGCTCCGCGGCGTCGAGCTCGGCGAGCACGCGGCGGACCGCCTCGACGTGGCGCTCGTGGCCCGCCGGCGAGTAGTCGCCGTACTCGCCCGTGCGCCCCTCGCGCCCGATCCACGTCGCGGTGGTGGGGTCGAGGTCGACGAGCTGGTCGACCCAGCGCTCGGCGATGCCGTCGATCGGCGTCTGCGGGCGGACGGGAGGCGTCGTGGGCTCGGTCATGGTCCGAGGCTACCCACACGACGACGGGGCGTCGCTTCGACCTCGGCCGACGCGACGCCCCGTGGGACGGACGGGTGCTACTCGGCGTCGAGGTCCGTCTCGAGCAGCGTGGCCAGCTCGTCGAGGGCCGCGTCGGCGTTGTCGCCGTCGGTGGCGAGGACGACCTCGTCGCCGTGGCCGATGCCCAGCGAGAGGACGCCGAGGATGCTGGCGGCGTTGACGGTCTTGCCGGCGGGCGAGGTCAGCGTGACCTTGGCGCCGCTCTTGCCGGCGGCCTGGCTGAAGAGCGAGGCGGGGCGGGCGTGCAGGCCGACGCTCGAGGCGATGGTGACGGTGCGTTCTGGCATTTCTTCTCCTTGGTCGAGACCGGTCTGGTCGGGGTGCGGGCCGGGGCCCGGGACATGTCAGTCGTGGGTGGTCGGTCGATCGTCGCGGTGGGGCTCGATCGTGACCTTGATGGCCTCGCCGCTGGCGATGGCCTCGAGGGCGTCGTGCAGGCGGTCGAGGGGGAAACGGTGGGTGATCAGGTCGCCCACCACGACCTCGCCCGAGGCGATGAGCCGTAGCGCCTCGCGGTTGTGCGCCGGGCTCGACCCATTCACGCCCACGATCGTCAGCTCACGGTAGTGCACGAGGTTCGAGTCGATGCTGATCTGCGAGTCGTCCCGGGCGAGGCCGCCGAAGAGGCTGAGGCGGCCGCCGGGCGCGAGGAGTGCGAGAGCCTGTTCCTGGGCCGGCCGTGACGCGGCGGCAGTGATGACGACGTCGACCCCCAGACCGCCGGAGGCGGCGCGGACCTGGTCGAGGACGACCTGGCGTCCGTCTGCTCCCGCCTCCACCGCGAGGGCGAGGTCCGGGCGGACGAGGGCGGCAGCCCGCGCGAGGCGGTCCGGGTTCGCGTCCACCAGGATCACCTGTCGCGCTCCCCTGGCGCGGGCGAGGCGCACGTGCATGCAGCCGATCGGACCCGAGCCGATGACGAGGACGCTGTCTCCCTCGCCGACCCGCGCGAGCTCCTGGCCGTTGAGGACACACGCGAGGGGCTCGACGAGCGACGCCTCCTCGGACGAGACGTGGTCGGGTACGCGGTTGACTCCGCCGACGGCGAGGACGGCCGCGGGGACGACCATGAACTCGGCGAACCCGCCGGCGTACTGGTAGCCGATGCTCGTCTGGCGGGGGCAGACGCTGGGCCGGCCGGCCCGGCAGACGTCACAGGTGCCGCACGGCACGGCCGCGATCACCTGGACGCGGTCGCCGACGGCCCAGCCGTCGACGTCGTCGCCGACCGCGACGACGGTGCCGGCGACCTCGTGGCCCATCACCTGCGGGCCGGTCATGTGGGGGTGGCCCGACCGCAGGATCTTGAGGTCGGTCCCGCAGGCGGAGCAGTTGTCGACGCGGAGGAGGAGCTCACCGCGAGAGACCCCGGGCGTCGCCACGTCGTCGAGACGCACGTCGCCCGGGGCCCACCACTTCGCTGCTCTCACGAGGAGTCCGAGCCGCCCGTCACTCGTCGTCGTCGGTCGACGCGAGGAGCTCGTAGACCTCCGACGTCGTCGTGGCGCCGCGCAGGGCCGCGGCGGAGTCGGGGTCCATCAGGATGCTGGCGAGCTGGCTGAGGATGGCGATGTGGCCGTTGCCCGCCGCGGCGATGCCGACGGCGACCGAGACCTCGTTGCCGTCCCAGTCGACAGGGGTCGGGAAGCGGAGCACGACGAGCGCGTCCTTCTTCACCGAGTCCTTGCCGGCGAGCGTGCCGTGCGGGATCGCGACGCCCTCGCCGACGTAGGTCGACACCGAGTTCTCGCGCTCGAACATGGCGTCGACGTAGGTCTCGTCGATCGCCCCGGCCTCGATGAGCGCCTGGCCCGCGGCGCGGATGGCCTCGTCGCGGCTCGAGGCCTTCTCGTCGAGACGGATCGACGACTCCGCGAGGAGCGACGTCAGCTCGGGTGCCTGCTGGTCCGCCATCGTCAGACCTCGACCGTCGTGCCGTCCTGGATGGCCTTGACCACCTTGGCGACCGAGGGGTCGCCCATGAACAGCTGGAACGGGACGACGGGGATGTTCGGCACGACACCGCGCGCGCGCTCGGCGAGGTTGTTCTGCGTCACGACGACGTCGGCGTCGGCCGGGATGTCGGCGACGGGCGAGTGCTCGACGGTGACGCCGCTCTTCTTGAGCTGCTTCTTGAGGGTCGAGGCCAGCATGACGCTGCTGCCCATGCCCGCGTCGCACGCGACGATGAGCTTCTTGATGGAGGAACCGTCGAGGGTTGCCATGTCAGTCTCCTTGTTTCTCAGGGTGGGGGGCCGGCCGGAGCCGGCCCCCCGAGTCAATCAGTTGGACGCTGAGGGCGCGGCCGTGCCCTTGCTGGTCGCCTTGTTGGCGGCCGTGGCGGCCTGGGCGTCGGCGAGGGCCTGGGCCTGTGCGGCGTCGTCCTCGGCGGCGGCCTCGCGCTTCTCCTTGCGGCCGAAGCCCATGAGGAACGAGCAGACCACGAACGAGACGGCGGCGGACAGCAGGATGCCGACGAGGATCACCGGGAAGTCGCCGGGGGCGGCGACGAGGGCGTAGGCGATGATGCTGCCGGGCGAGGGGCTCGCGACCAGGCCGACGCCCGTGAGGAGGAAGAAGCCGACGCCGGTCGCACCGCCGAGCACGGCGCCGATGAGGAGGATCGGCTTCATCAGCACGTACGGGAAGTAGATCTCGTGGATGCCGCCGAAGAACTGCACGATGATCGCGGCCGGCGCCGAAGGACGGATGGCGCGCGGTCCGAAGAAGAGGAACGCGAGCAGGATGCCGAGGCCCGGACCGGGGTTCGACTCGAGCATGAACAGGATGGACTTGCCGGACTCGGCAGCCTGGTCGATGCCGAGGGGCGTGAGCACGCCCTGGTTGATGGCGTTGTTGAGGAACAGGATCTTCGCCGGCTCGATCAGCAGGGACGCCAGAGGCAGCAGGCCGCGCTCGACGAGGAAGTCGACCCCGTTGCCGAGGATCGTGGTCAGGCCCGAGGTGAGCGGTGCGATGCCGAAGTAGGCGCCGATCGCCATGGCCCCGCCGAAGATGCCGAGCGAGAAGTTGTTGACGAGCATCTCGAAGCCGGACTTGATGCGGCCGTCGAGCGCACGGTCGAACTGCTTGAGCAGCAGAGCGGCCAGCGGGCCGACGATCATCGCGCCGAGGAACTGCGGCTTGTCGGTCGCCACGATGACGCCCATCACGGCGATCGAGGCGATGACGGCGCCGCGCTGGCCGTGGACCATGCGGCCACCGGTGTAGGCGATCAGGATCGGGAGCAGGTACAGGATGATCGGGTCGACGAGCGACGCGACGGTCTCGTTGGGCGTCCAGCCCGTGGGGATGAAGAGGGCCGTGATGAGGCCCCAGGCGATGAACGCGCCGATGTTCGGCATGACCATGCCGGCCAGGAAGCCGCCGAAGCGCTGGACGCGCGCGCGGACTCCCGTTCCGGTGACCGTGGGGGTGAATTCGGACATGAGGGGCGGTACTCCTTCGTACTCAGTGGTGAGTCTCGGTGAGGGTGGTGGGCAAGGACGTGGTGCGTCGGGTGGGGATCGAGGAGGCGGCGGCCGCGTCCCCGACGAGCGGGCTCGTCAGGTCGGGCTGCGCCAGGAGCGACGCCTCGGAGGCGTCGAGGTCGGAGGGCGCCGGGACCGTGGTGCCGGGCAGCCTCGTGGCGGCGGCACCCCAGGTCAGGGCGGCGAGGAGGCGGTCGCGGGGGGCGCCTCCTGCGGTCTCGCTCGCGAGGTAGCCCGCGAGGAAGCTGTCGCCCGCGCCGACGGTGCTGCGCGGGACGGCGACGTGGGACGTGCCGACGACGACGCCGTCGGGGCCGACGAGGACGGCGCCCTCTGCCCCGAGGCTGACGAGCACGGTGCCGACGCCGGAGACGCGGACGGCCTCGGCGGCCGCCACGACGTCGCCCAGCGTGTCGAGCGAGCGGCCCGCCAACTCGGCGAGTTCCGCGAGGTTCGGCTTCAGCAGGTCGGGCCGGGCCTCGACCGCCGCGGACAGGGCGTCGCCGCTCGTGTCGACGGCGAGCTTGGCGCCGGTCCGGCGCACGTCGTCGACGAAGCGGGCGAACGTCGCCGTGCTGATCTCGGGCGGCAGGCTGCCGGACACGACGATCCAGGTGGCGTCCTCCGCCGTCGCCCGGACGACGGCCGTGATCGCGGTCAGGTCGTCGTGGCTCAGCGCGAGACCGGGCTCGTTCAGCTTGGTCACCGTGCCGCCGGGCTCGGCGACCGTCAGGTTCGACCGGGTGCGGCCCGAGACGGGCACGTACCGCGCGCTCACGCCGGCCGCGTCGAGCAGGGCGCTCAGCTCGGCGCCCTCGCGTCCGCCGACCGGGAGCACGGCCACACTGCGGACCCCGTGGGCGGTCAGGGCGCGGGCGACGTTGACGCCCTTGCCCGCCGGCTCGAGGAGCGGCGCGCCGGTGCGGACGACGTCGCCGCGGTCCAGGCGGCTGACCTCGACGGTGCGGTCGAGGCTCGGGTTGAGGGTCACGGTGACGATCACACGATCACCACCCGGGGCCCGGAGCGCTCGACGTCGTCGGCGAGGTCGGCGTCGACGCCCGTGTCGGTGATGACCGTGTCGACCTCGGAGAGCGGGGCCACACGGGCGAAGTCCTCGCGGCCGAACTTCGAGTGGTCGGTGAGGATGACGGTGCGCCGAGACGCCGCCATCAGGGCCTTCTTGACCCGCGCCTCGGCGAGGTCGGGCGTGGTGAGGCCCCGCTCGGCCGAGAGCCCGTTCGTGCCCATGAACGCGACGTCGGCGAAGACCTCGGCGATCTGCGTACGGGTCCACTCCCCCACGGCGGCCAGGGTGCGACCGCGGACGACCCCGCCGAGGAGGTGGAGGGTCACGTTGGGCCGGGCGACGAGCACGTTCGCGACGGGCAGCGAATGCGTCACGACGGTGAGCTCGCGGTCCGTCGGCAGCAGCTCGGCGAACCGGACGGTCGTCGTGCCGGCGTCGACGATGATCGACCCGCCGTCGGGCAGCTCGTCGAGGGCTGCCCGGGCGATCCGCTCCTTCTCGCCGGCGGCCGAGCCCTCGCGGTCGGCGACGTGCGGCTCGATGCCGAGGCGCTCGACGGCGATGGCCCCGCCGTGCACGCGCCGCAGGACCCCGCGCCGCTCGAGCGCCGTCAGGTCGCGGCGCACCGTCTCCGGCGTCACGGACAGCTCACGGGCCAGACCGGCCACCTCGACGCGGCCACGCGTGCGCGCCGAGTCCAGGATCTGCTGGTGGCGCTCGGGAGCGTACATGCGCGGAGACTCCGTCGTCAGTCGTGCGGCTCGCGGGGCGGTGAGGCCGAGCGGGGAGAGCGGGGGTGGACAGCTGGGGCAGGCAGAGCAGGAACAGATGTTGTTCCGGGTTTATATAAGTCCGTTCGCGTCCCTTGGTCAAGTCAGACGCGCATGTCGCCCCCGCTTGTGCCCGTTTCGGGGGACGAGAGCGACATCACGACCCCCGACGTCGTCGACGTGACGTCGCGGTGCCGGCCCTGGTGCGCCGAAGACCTGCCGCTAGTGAGCCGCAGCGTCCCAGCTGTTGCCGAGGCCCACGCTGACGTCGAGCGGCACGCGGAGCTCGGCGGCCCCGCTCATGCGGCGGCTGACGATGTCGCGGACGTCGTCGACCTCGCCCGGCGCGACCTCGACGATCATCTCGTCGTGGACCTGCAGCAGCACGCGGCTGGCCATCTCGCGCTCGTCGAGCTCGCTGCGGACGCCGAGCATGGCCCGCTTCATGATGTCGGCGGCCGAGCCCTGGATGGGCGCGTTGAGCGCAGCGCGCTCGGCGTTCTCGCGCAGGACCCGGTTGGGCGACTTGAGGTCGGCGAAGGGGCGCCGGCGACCGAAGATCGTCTCGGTGTAGCCGTCTTCACGCGCCTTCTCGACGACGTTGCGCAGGTACTCCCTCACCGCGCCGAAGCGCTCGAAGTAGTCGGTCATCAGCTGCTTCGCCTCGGAGCTCTCGATCCGCAGCTGCTTCGACAGGCCGAACGCGCTGAGGCCGTAGGCGAGGCCGTACGACATCGCCTTGACCTTGGTGCGCATGGCCGGGCTGACGTCCTCCGGCTCGACCCCGAAGATGCGGGCGCCGACGAAGCGGTGCAGGTCTTCTCCCGCGTTGAACGCCTCGATCAGGCCGGCGTCGCCGGACAGGTGGGCCATGATGCGCATCTCGATCTGCGAGTAGTCGGCCGTGAGGAGCGTCTCGTACTCGGGGCCGTGCACGAAGGCCGCCCTGATCTCGCGGCCGACCGCGGCCTTGACCGGGATGTTCTGGAGGTTCGGGTCGACGGACGAGATGCGGCCGGTGGTGGTGCCGGTCTGGTCGTACGTCGTGTGGATGCGGCCGTCGTGGGCGATCGACTTGTCGAGCGTGTCGATGATCTGCCGCAGCTTGGTCGCGTCGCGGTGCTGCAGCAAGAGACCGAGGAACGGGTGCGGGTGCTTCTCCTGCAGGTCGGCGAGGGACGCGGCGTCGGTCGAGTAGCCGGTCTTGGTCGCCCTGGTCTTGGGCATCTCGAGCTGCTCGAAGAGGACCTCCTGCAGCTGCTTCGGCGAGCCGAGGTTGACCTCGCGGCCGATCTCGGCGAACGCGTCCGTCGCGAGACCCGCCGCAGACTCGCCGAGGCGCGTGGAGAGCTCGGCCAGCACCGGGTGGTCGGCCGCGACGCCCGTGAGCTCCATGTCGCCGAGCACGGGGACGAGGGGCAGCTCGAGGTCGGTGAGGACAGCGCGAGAGCCCTCGTCGAGGGACTCGTGGAACGACTCGGCGAGCCGCAGCGTGTACCAGGCCTCCGTCGCGACGCTCACCTGCTCGTCGGCCGGGACGAGCTGGTTCGGGTCGGCGACGGGGAGGGTCTCGCCGAGCTGCTCGTAGACGAGGTCGGTCAGGGCGAAGGAGGTGCGGCCCGGCCTGAGCAGCCACGCCGCGACCCGCGTGTCGCCGGCGATCCCGGTGAGCGCGAGACCCGCCTTGGACAGGGCCTTGTAGGCACGCTTGGCGTCGTGCAGCACCTTCGGCGAGTCGGCGTCGAGCCAGGCCTCGAGCGCGACGTAGTCGCCGCGGCCCGTGGCCCACGGCACGTAGGCGGACTCGTCGTGCGACGAGATGCCGAGCCCCACGACGCCCTCGGCGCCGTACTCGACGCTGAGCCCGACCGGCGACGCCGGGTCGGACGCGTGCTTCTTGAGCCAGAACGCGAGCTCTTCGTCGATGAGCGTGCGCACGACGGGCAGGCCGGCGGGGGCGGCCACGAAGGCGCCCTCTCCCGAGGCGTCGGGCGCGGCGCCGCTCGCGTCGGCGAGGGTGAGCACGCGGTCGAGGAGGGTGCGGAACTGGAGCTTGTCGAAGAGCTCGCGGACGGCCTCGGCGTCGACGGCACGGCGCTCGAGGTCGCCGGGCGCCACGGGCAGCTCGACGTCGGTCACGAGGCGGTTGAGCCGCCGGTTGCGGATCGCGCGCTCTTTCTGCTCGCGGAGGTTGCCGCCCACGACGCCCTTGATGTCGTCGGCGTGGGCGATGACCTCGTCGAGGCTGCCGAACTGGGTGATCCACTTGACCGCGGTCTTCTCGCCGACCTTGTCGATGCCGATCAGGTTGTCGCTGGTCTCGCCGACGAGAGCCGCGATCTCGGGGTACTGGTGCGGTTCGATGCCGTACCGCTCGAACACCTTGTCGCGGTCGTAGCGGGTGAGCTCGCTCACCCCACGGGCCGAGGGGTAGAGCAGCGTCACGTCGTCGTTGACCATCTGGATGGCGTCGCGGTCACCGGAGACGACGAGGACGCGGTAGCCGTCGTCGCGACCCCGGACGGCGAGGGTCGCGAGGATGTCGTCGGCCTCGAAGTCCTCTTTCGTGATGGTGGTGATGCCCATGGCGTGGAGGGCCTCTTGCAGGAGCGGGATCTGCCCCACGAACTCGACGGGCGTCTCCGAGCGCGTGCCCTTGTACTCGGGGTACTCACGCGTGCGGAACGAGAACCGGGAGATGTCGAAGGCGACCGCGAGATGGGTCGGCTTCTCGTTCTTGAGGAGGCTGAGCAGCATCGAGATGAACCCGTGGATCGCGTTGGTGTGCTGCCCCTCCCGGTTCACGAAACTGTCGACGGGCAGGGCGTAGAACGCCCGGAACGCGAGGGAATGGCCGTCGATGACCAGGAGGGTAGGCTTCGTTTCGTCCGACACCCCGTCAGCCTAGCGGGCGCCCCCGACAGCGGATCCGGAGCACCATGACCGACGCGACCACCTCCTCCTCGTCCAACGACGCCGAGCGGACCGTGCGTCCCGACGCCGCGCTCAGCGACGACGCGGTCGAGCTCTTCCGGCGCCGCGGCGTCGGCGCCCTCGCCGAGAGGATGGGCATCGAGATCCTCGAGATGAGCGCGGAGCGCGCCGTCGGCCGGATGCCCGTCGAGGGCAACACCCAGCCGGTCGGCATCCTGCACGGCGGGGCCCACGTCGTCCTGGCCGAGACCCTCGGCTCCGTGGCGGCGAACGTCCACGCCGGGGCAGGTCGCCTCGCGATGGGGATCGAGCTGAACGCCAGCCACAGCCGGTCGGCCACGACCGGCTGGGTGACGGGCACCTGCACTGCGGTCCACCTCGGCCGCACCCTCGCGACGCACCAGGTCGTCATGACGGACGACGACGGACGCCTGTTGTCGACGGTGCGCATCACGAACTACTTGACGGACGCCCGCGGCTGACTCCCTCGACCGGCGCCTCCCGGCAGGTTCCCGGGACGTGGCCGCACGACGAGAGGCCCGCCCCACCAGGGGGACGGGCCTCTCGTCGCGAACGGGCTCGCTACTTCTTGACGCTCAGCTGCTCGATGATCGCCTGGGCGACGTCGTGCATCGTGAGGCGGCGATCCATGGACGCCTTCTGGATCCAGCGGAACGCCTCCGGCTCGGTGAGGCCCATCTTCTCGTTGAGCAGGCCCTTGGCCCGGTCGACGAGCTTGCGGGTCTCGAAGCGCTCGACCAGGTCGGCGACCTCGGCCTCGAGGGTGATGATCTGCGTGTAGCGCGAGAGGGCGATCTCGATCGCAGGCAGGAGGTCGTTGGGCGTGAAGGGCTTCACGACGTAGGCCAGGGCGCCGGCCTCGCTGGCCCGCTCGACGAGCTCTTTCTGGCTGAACGCAGTCAGGAGCACGACGGGGGCGATGTGGTTCTTGCTCAGCGTCTCTGCCGCGGAGATGCCGTCGAGCTTCGGCATCTTGACGTCCATGATGACGAGGTCGGGTCGCAGCTCGGTCGCGAGGGCGACGGCGGTCTCGCCGTCTCCGGCCTCGCCCACCACCTCGAATCCGTTGTCGCGGAGGATCTCGACGATGTCGAGGCGGATGAGGGACTCATCCTCTGCGACGACGACGCGACGGGGTGCTGCTGGTGTTGCTTCCTGGTCACTCACGAAGCAGAGCCTACGGTATTCTCGCCTCGGTCGTCGTGAGCCGGATTGGCGGAATGGCAGACGCGGGGCACTCAAAATGCTCTGTCCGAGAGGGCGTGTGGGTTCGAGTCCCACATCCGGCACGGTCGACGACTCCCCCACCTGACCCGCGCCGCGCGCGCTGAGCGAGCGTCCGTCCACAGGTCGCGGGATCGAGACGATCTCGACTTCCTGCGTCGAAACGGTTGACCCGGGCCGCTCGTGCACTACGCTGGTGGGACTGGTTGTTGTGTTACGCATTTGTATCTCGCGACGTGCCAGGTCGAGATTCCTCGGAATCCCGGCCAGGGGGCGTCGTTCTCAGAGGGAGCGGACAAAAAGGCACCGCGACGAGCGATCTCGAAATCGAGATCGACAACTCTGATTGAAGGAACAAGAAAAATGGCAACAGGTACCGTTAAGTGGTTCAACTCCGAAAAGGGCTTCGGCTTCATCACCCCCGACGACGGATCCACTGACGTCTTCGCGCACTTCTCCGCGATCGCCGGCGACGGCTACCGCAACCTGGAGGAGAACCAGAAGGTCGAGTTCGACACGGCTCAGGGCAACAAGGGCCTCCAGGCCGAGAACATCCGCGTCATCTGACTCGGCGGCGTCCTCGAGACGCCGATGGTGACGATCTGATCGTCTCCGAAATCGAAGCCCCGATCTGCTCCGGCAGATCGGGGCTTCTTCGTGCCCGCGGCCCCTCGTGACGGAGCTGCGACGTCCGGACCAGCGCCGGACTCGGTCCGGACGCTACGTAGCTCGTGGCGGTGACTCCTGCCGACTGTGCTGTCCCTGTTGCGCGTCGGAGCCTCCGGCACGCGCCCCCGCGCACGAGTCAGGAGTTGCCGACGCCGGGTCGGTGAAGCTGAGCCCCGGCGGCGGGCCCGGGCGCGGAGGGTCGTCCGGAGGGCCGAGTGAGCCGGGTCGTCAACTCCTGACGGGTGCAGCGGCGCGGTCGCGCACGGGGGCCGCAGGCGGACGCCCCCGCGCACGCATCCGGAGTTGTCGACGCCGGAAGGGTGTCGCCGTGGACGCGGCGGCGAGGCCACGGTCAGAGGGGCAGGGGCAAGGGCAGCCCTAGAAGGAGCGCGACCGGCTCCCAGTCCGCCGCGGCTTCTCGGTACTCCGCCTCTGCCTCGGCTCCCCCGTCGTCCGCGTCTGCGTCGGCCCTGGAGGTTCGGTCCTCCGCGGCCGCCCGGGCCAGGCGCCAGCGCTCTGCGCGCAGGGACCACAGCGCGAGCTCGTCACCGTCGGCGTCGTCCGGAGCCGCGTTCGCGACGTCCCACGGCACGCGGACTGCCGGCAGGTCACGCTCTGACTCGTCCCTCGGTGCGTGGCCCGTGGCAGGTTCGCTGAAGTCAGCGAAGAGCCGCTTGGTGCCCACGGCGAGCACGGCGCCGACGGCGGCACCCGAGAGGACGAACGCCGCGAGGTCGCCGAGACCCTGGACGTGCCAGACGGCACCGGCCACGGTCCCCATGAAGAAGCCCCCGGTCACTCCCCCGGTCACCGTCCAGGCGTCCGTGAGGGCGGACCGGGCTCCGTCGGCTGGTCCGGTGCCTGCGCGGCTGCGCCGAGTCGTGGCGACGTCGTGGCCCGTGCCGCTCGGCACGACCCACAGGGAGCCTCCGACGACGAAGCAACGAGGGTGCGAGGGGCCGACTGACATGCCGGGAGGCTACGCCCGCAGTCTGAGGGCGGGCGGCGCATCCCGCTGCGCGCGAGAGGGCGTGCGCGGGCCCTGCGGGTCTCGGCAGGAACGGGTCCCAGAACGACGACGGCCGGGCCACCTCCGCGGAGGCGACCCGGCCGTGCCGGTGTCGTGCTGCTGTCGCGCTGTCAGCTCGTGCTGGCGTAGGCCGGTGCGGCCTCGCCGTGCGCGTCGCCCACGCGGTGCACGCGGAGGTCGTTCGTCGACCCCGCGATGCCGGGAGGAGAGCCGGCGATGACGATGACCTTCTCGCCCGAGAGGGCGAGCGCGTTGCCCAGCAGGATGTCGTCGACCTGCTCGAACATGGCGTCCGTGTGGGTCACGTTCTCGACGAGGAACGACTGGACGCCCCAGCTGAGCGCCATGCGGCGACGCGTCGCCTCGTTGGGCGTGAAGGCCAGGATCGGGATCGAGTGGCGGAGGCGCGACATGCGACGCACGGAGTCGCCCGACTCCGTGAAGACGCAGAGGTAGCGCGCCTGGACGAACTCGGCGACGTCGGCCGCCGCGAGGGTGATGGCGCCGCCCTGGGTGCGGGGCTTCGTGCCGAGCGGCGGGATGCGCTCGAGGCCGTGTTCTTCGGTGGAGGCGACGATGCGGGCCATGGTCTGCACCGTGACGACGGGGTACTCGCCCACGCTCGTCTCGCCGCTGAGCATGACCGCGTCGGCACCGTCGAGGACGGCGTTCGCCACGTCGCTGGTCTCGGCGCGCGTCGGGATCGGGCTGGAGATCATCGACTCGAGCATCTGCGTCGCGACGATGACCGGCTTGGCCATGCGGCGGGACAGCTCGACAGCGTGCTTCTGCACGATGGGGACGGCCTCGAGGGGCAGCTCGACGCCGAGGTCGCCACGGGCCACCATGATGCCGTCGAACGCGTCGATGATGGCCTCGAGGTTGTCGACGGCCTGCGGCTTCTCGATCTTGGCGATGACGGGCAGACGACGCCCCTCCTCGGCCATGATCTCGTGCACGCGGGTGACGTCGTCGGCGTCGCGGACGAACGAGAGCGCGATGAAGTCGGCGCCGAGGGCCAGGCCCCAACGGAGGTCCGCCTCGTCTTTCTCGGACAGGGCGGGGACGCTGACGGCGACGCCGGGCAGGTTGATGCCCTTGTTGTTCGAGACCGTGCCCGCCACGACGACCTCGGTCGTCACGGTCGTGCCGTCGGTCTCGAGCACGCGCAGCTTGACGCGGCCGTCGTCGATCAGCAGCGGGTCGCCCACGGCGACGTCGCCGGGCAGGCCCTTGAAGGTCGTGCCGCAGATCTCCTTCGTACCGAGGATGTCGTCGGTCGTGATCTTGAAGACGTCGCCGACCGCGAGGTCGTGCGGACCGTCGGAGAACTTGCCGAGGCGGATCTTCGGGCCCTGCAGGTCGACGAGCACGGCGACGGGACGCTCGGCGTCCGCCGCGGCCTGGCGCACGTTGGCGTAGACGGACTCGTGCACGTCGTAGCTGCCGTGGCTGAGGTTCATCCTGGCCACGTCGACGCCGGCGTCGATGATGGCCCGGATGTCGTCATAGCTCGACGTCGCCGGCCCGAGGGTGGCGACGATCTTTGCGCGTCTCATGTGTTCCTTACTGTAGGTAGGGGGGTGGGACGGCTGAGGACCCGTCCCACCACCTTATTCCCGACTCGAGTCGGGTCAGACCGAAATGGCGCGATCCGTGGGCTTCACCGGGAACGGCAGGATCGTCTCGCCCTCGAGCCACGCGTCCACGGCCGAGGCCGCCGCGCGGCCCTCGGCGATGGCCCAGACGATGAGGGACTGGCCGCGCCCCGCGTCGCCCGTGACGAACACGCCGGGCTCGGAGGTCTGGTAGTCGCCCCCGCGGTCGAGGTTGCCCCGGGAGTCGAACGGCACGCGCAGCTGCTGCTCGATCGCGTCGCGCTCCGGCCCCGTGAAGCCGAGGGCGAGGAGGACGAGGTCCGCGGGGATCTCGCGCTCGGTGCCCGCCTTCGGCACCCGACGGCCGTCGAGGTACTCCGTCTCTGCCACACGGACGGCGCGGACCTCGCCGACCTCGTTGCGGAGGAACTCGACGGTGGAGGCGAGGTACATCCGCTCGCCGCCCTCCTCGTGCGCGCTGGCGACCTCGAACAGGGTCGGGAAGGTGGGCCAGGGCTGGGACTCGGTCCGCTCCTCCGGGGGCTGCTGGCCGATCGCGAGGTTCGTCACGGACAGGGCGCCCTGACGGTGCGCCGTGCCGATGCAGTCGGCTCCCGTGTCGCCGCCGCCGAGGACGACGACGTGCTTGCCCTCGGCCGTGATCTGGTCGTCGACCCGGTCGCCGGCGCCGGTGCGGTTCTGCTGCACCAGGTACTCCATGGCGAAGTGGACCCCCGAGAGGTCGCGGCCCGGGATGTCGAGGTCGCGCGGAACGGTGGAGCCCGTGGCCACCACGACGGCGTCGTAGCGTGCCCGGAGGTCGTCCCAGGCGATGTCGCGGCCGATCTCGACTCCGGCGCGGAAGCGCGTGCCCTCGGCCCGCATCTGGGCGAGCCGCTGCTCGATCTGCTTCTTCTCCATCTTGAAGTCCGGGATGCCGTAGCGGAGGAGGCCGCCGATGCGGTCGTCGCGCTCGTAGACGGCGACGGTGTGGCCCGCGCGCGTCAGCTGCTGCGCGGCCGCGAGGCCGGCCGGGCCGGACCCGACGACGGCCACGGTCTTGCCCGTGAGGCGCTCCGGGGGGTGCGGCGTGACCCAGCCCTGCTGGAACGCTTGGTCGATGATGCTGACCTCGACCTGCTTGATGGTCACCGGCGGCTGGTTGATGCCCAGCACGCAGGAGGCCTCGCAGGGCGCGGGGCACAGGCGGCCCGTGAACTCGGGGAAGTTGTTGGTCGCGTGCAGCCGCTCGCTGGCCTGGCGGCCCTCGCCGCGCCACATGAGGTCGTTCCACTCGGGGATGAGGTTGCCGAGCGGGCAGCCCTGGTGGCAGAAGGGCACGCCGCAGTCCATGCAGCGGCCCGCCTGTCGGCGCAGCTCGCCGCTCTCCTGCTGCTCGTACACCTCCTTGTAGTCCATCAGTCGCACGGACACGGGACGACGCTTCGGGAGCTCGCGCTTCTGGGTCTTGAGGAACCCCTTCGGATCAGCCACCGGTCACCTCCAGGATTCGCTTCCAGGCTTCGTCGCCATCGGGGTCGAGACCCTCGTCGACGGCCGTCTGCCGGGTGGCGAGGACGGCGGCGTAGTCACGCGGCAGGACCTTGACGAACTCGGACGCCGAGGCGTCGACGTCGGCGAGCAGGCGCTCGGCGACGGGCGAGCCCGTCTCGGCGAGGTGCCGCGACAGGAGGTCGGAGAGGATCTCGACGTCAGCGCTGCCGAGCGGGTGCAGCTTGAGCTCGCCCGACGCGAGGGACTCGGCGTTGACCCGCTCGCTGCGGAGCCGGTGCACGTAGGCCGTGCCGCCGGACATGCCCGCGCCCAGGTTGCGGCCCGTGTCGCCGAGGATGACGGCGAGCCCGCCGGTCATGTACTCGAGCGCGTGGTCGCCCACGCCCTCGACGACGGCGCTGGCACCCGAGTTGCGGACCAGGAACCGCTCGCCCACGATGCCGCGGATGAACAGGCTTCCCTGGGTCGCGCCGTAGCCGATCACGTTGCCGGCGATGACGTTCTCCTCGGCCACGAAGGTGCTCTCGCGCGACGGGCGCACGACGACGATGCCGCCGGAGAGGCCCTTGCCGACGTAGTCGTTGCTGTCGCCCTCGAGCCGCAGGGTGATGCCGGCCGGCAGGAAGGCGCCGAGCGACTGGCCGGCGGAGCCGGTCAGCGTGACGTCGATGCTGCCCTCGGGGAGGCCGTGCTCGCCGTGGCGGACGGTCACCTCGTGGCCGAGCATCGTGCCGACGGCGCGCTCGGTGTTGCGGATGGGCAGCGAGATCGCCACCTTGCCGCCGTTCTCGAGCGCGTCGGCGCTGCGGGCGATCAGCTCGACGTCGAAGTGCGACTCGAGGTCGTGGTCCTGCTGCCGACGGTTGCGGCGAGGCTCGTCCTCGTCGAACTGCGGTCCGACCAGCACGGGCGACAGGTCGAGACCGGACGCCTTCCAGTGGTCGAGCGCACGGTCGACGTCGAGCGCGTCCGTGCGGCCGACGGCCTCGTCGAGGCTGCGGAAGCCGAGGGAGGCGAGGATCTCGCGCACCTCCTGCGCCAGGAACTCGAAGAAGTTGACGACGAACTCGGGCTTGCCCGAGAACCGCGCCCGGAGCTCGGGATTCTGCGTCGCGACACCCACGGGGCAGGTGTCGAGGTGGCAGACGCGCATCATGATGCAGCCCTCGACGATCAGCGGGGCCGTCGCGAAGCCGAACTCCTCGCCGCCGAGCAGCGCGGCGATCACGACGTCGCGGCCCGTCTTCATCTGGCCGTCGACCTGCACGACGACACGGTCGCGCATGCCGTTGAGCATCAGCGTCTGCTGGGTCTCGGCGAGGCCGATCTCCCACGGGGTGCCGGCGTGCTTGAGCGAGTTCAGGGGGCTGGCGCCCGTGCCGCCGTCGTGGCCCGAGACGAGGACCACGTCGGCGAGGGCCTTCGTCACGCCCGCGGCGACCGCGCCGATGCCCGACTGGCTCACGAGCTTGACGTGCACCCGGGCCGTCGGGTTGGCGCGCTTGACGTCGAAGATGAGCTGCTTCAGGTCTTCGATCGAGTAGATGTCGTGGTGCGGCGGCGGGCTGATCAGCCCGACGCCCGGCGTCGCGTGCCGGGTGCGTGCCACCCACGGGTAGACCTTCGTCGGGGGCAGCTGCCCGCCCTCGCCGGGCTTGGCGCCCTGGGCCATCTTGAGCTGGATGTCGGTGGCGTGGGTGAGGTACATGCTCGTGACGCCGAAGCGCCCCGACGCGACCTGCTTGACGGCGCTGCGGCGCTCGGGGTCCAGCAGCCGGTCGACGTCCTCGCCGCCCTCGCCCGTGTTGGACTTGCCGCCCAGCCGGTTCATGGCGACCGCGAGGGTCTCGTGCGCCTCCTTCGAGATGGAGCCGTAGCTCATCGCGCCGGTCGAGAACCGCTTGACGATCGACTCGATCGGCTCGACCTCGTCGAGCGGCACCGGCTGACGCAGGCCCTCTCGGAAGGAGAAGAGCCCGCGGAGGGTCATCAGGTCCTCCGACTGGTCGTCGACGAGCTTCGTGTACTCGCGGAAGATGTCGTACCGGCGCGTGCGCGTGGCGTGCTGGAGGCGGAAGACGGTGTCGGGGTTGAACAGGTGCCGCGGGCCCTCGCGGCGCCACTGGTACTCGCCGCCCGTCGCCAGGCGCTCGTGCGCCACGACGGATCCGTCGGTCGGGTAGGCGCTGGTGTGGCGCTGCTTGTTCTCGGCGGCGACGACGTCGATGCCCACCCCGCCGAGCACACTCGACGTGCCGGTGAAGTACGTGTCGACGAACTCCTGGCTGAGGCCGACGGCCTCGAAGGCCTGGGCGGCGGCGTAGCTCGACACGGTCGAGATGCCCATCTTGGACATGATCTTGAGCACGCCCTTGCCGAGCGCCTTGATCAGGTTGTGGACGGCGTCCTCCGGCGAGATGCCGGTGATCATGCCCGACCGGACGAGGTTCTCGCAGGTCTCCATGGCGAGGTACGGGTTGATCGCCGAGGCGCCGTAGCCGATCAGGGTGGCGACGTGGTGCACCTCGCGGACGTCGCCGGCCTCGACGATCAGGCCGACCGACATGCGCTTCTCGGTGCGGATCAGGTGGTGGTGGACCGCGGCGAGCATGAGGAGGGACGGGACGGGCGCGAAGTCCTGGTTCGAGTCGCGGTCGGAGAGCACGATGAACTCGGCCCCGGCCTCGATGGCGTCGTCGACCTCGTTGCACATGGCCGCGATGCGCTTCTCGAGCGCGCGCGGCCCCTTGTCGGCCCGGTACAGGCCGCGGATCGTCGAGGTGACGCGCGACCCGGGGCTGGGGTCGATGTGCTGGATCTTCGCGAGCTCGTCGTTGTCGATGACGGGGAAGTCGAGCACGACCTGACGCGCATGCTCCGGGGTGGCCGAGAGCAGGTTGCGCTCCGGGCCGAGACCGAGCGAGAGCGACGTGACGACCTGCTCGCGGATCGAGTCGAGCGGCGGGTTGGTCACCTGCGCGAACTGCTGCGTGAAGTAGTCGAAGAGGAGGCGCGGACGCTCGGACAGCACCGCGATCGGCGTGTCGCTGCCCATGGCGCCGAGTGGCTCCGCCCCGGTCTTCGCCATCGGCGTGAGCAGGATGCGCACTTCTTCTTCCGTGTAGCCGAAAGTGCGCTGGCGACGGATGACGGACGCCGGCGTGTGCACGATGTGCTCGCGCTCGGGGAGCTCGGAGAGCCGGATGCGGCCCTCGGCCAGCCACTCGCCGAAGGGCTGGGAGGTCGCGAGGTCGCGCTTGATCTCGTCGTCCTCGATCAGGCGGCCGGCCTCGGTGTCGACGAGGAACATCTTGCCCGGGCGCAGTCGGCCCTTGCGGACGATCTTGGCGGGGTCGATGTCGGGCAGCACGCCGATCTCGCTGGCGAGGACGACGAGGCCGTCGTCCGTGACCAGGTAGCGGCCGGGGCGCAGGCCGTTGCGGTCGAGGGTGGCGCCCACGAGGCTGCCGTCGGTGAAGGTGATGGCCGCGGGGCCGTCCCACGCCTCCATGATCATCGAGTGGTACTCGTAGAAGTCGCGCAGGGTCGGGTCGATGTCGACCTGGTTCTCCCACGCCTCGGGGACCATCATCATGATGGCGTGCGGCAGCGAGCGACCGGTGAGGCTCAGCAGCTCGACCACCTCGTCGAACGACGCGGAGTCGCTGGCGCCGGGGCTGACCACCGGGAGCAGCGGCTTGAGGTCGCCGAGGAGCTCGGACTCGAGCTGTGACTGACGCGCCCGCATCCAGTTGCGGTTGCCCCGGACCGTGTTGATCTCGCCGTTGTGCGCGATCATGCGGAACGGCTGCGCGAGCGGCCAGGACGGGAACGTGTTCGTGGAGTACCGGGAGTGCACGACGGCCAGCTTCGAGGCGAAGCGCTCGTCGCTGAGGTCGGGGTAGAAGGGCTCGAGCTGCAGCGTCGTGACCATGCCCTTGTAGACCATGGTGCGGCTGCCGAGCGAGGTGAAGTACGCACCGAGCTTCGACTCGGAGCGCTTGCGCAGACGGTAGGCCTGGCGGTCGAGCGCGACGCCCGAGAGCAGCTCGCCGTCGCCTCCGTGACGACGGCTGCGGACGAAGAGCTGCTCGAAGGCCGGCATCGCGCCGCGGGCGAGGGACCCGAGCTCGTCGGGGCGCACGGGCACCTCGCGCCAGCCGAGCACGTCGAGCTGCTCGAGGTTCGCGATCCGCTCGACGCCGGTCTTCAGCTCGGCGCGCTCCTGCTCGTCGGTGGGCAGGAAGGCGATGCCGACCGCGTACTGCCCCGCCTCGGGCAGCTCGAAGTCGACGACGGCGCGGAGGAACGCGTCGGGGACCTGGCAGAGGATGCCGGCCCCGTCGCCCGTGCCCGCGTCGGAGCCGATGGCACCGCGGTGCTCGAGGTTGCGGAGGGCGCCGAGCGCGGCGTCGACGATGTCGTGGCCCGGGGTCCCGCGGAGGGTGGCGACCATGGCGAGGCCGCAGGCGTCCTTCTCGTTGCGCGGGTCGTACAGGCCCGCAGCAGCGGGAACGGTGCTGAACTGCTGGTGAACTGGCGTGAGCGCCATGTGATCCGTCCTCACGGGGAGATCCGATGGGGGTCGGGACGTCGTCGGCCCGTCGTCGAGACGACGCCGCGGAGGCGGTCGTCGTCGGCAGGTGCTGTCCGGGCGGTGGTGGCGGGCCCGGGTGCGGCGCAGCGTGACTTCCCGTGGCTGCTTGTGGCAGTCGTGAGGCGGTGCTCGTCGCGGAGGGTGCCCCTGAGGGAGCAGGTCGTGTCGTCGGTGCTGACGGTGCCTGTCGGGCTCAGGAGCGTGGCGTGGTCTCGGTGTTGTCGTCCGATGATGCCACGGTGACCAACTCGGGTTCGTCGTCCTCCGTGTACGTGTCGCGCGAGTCTACCTCAGCGGCACGGTCGGACGGCGCGCGGCCCGGCACGTAGGGGCCGGGCAGCAGCCCGGTGTGGCGACGGTTCGCGATGACCCAGATGGCCACGCCGAGGACGATGGCGGCGAAGGAAGCCCAGACGTTGGTGCGGATGCCGAAGAACAGGAGGCTCGGGTCGGTGCGGATGGACTCGAAGACCGAGCGGCCGATCCCGTACCAGACCAGGTAGAACGCCAGGGCGCGGCCCCACTGCATCGGCGTCCTGCGCTCGATCAGCAGGAGGACGGCGACGCCCGCCAGCATCCAGATGATCTCGTACAGGAAGGTGGGGTGGAACAGCGTGCCCTCGGGCAGGCCGACCGGGTAGGCGGGGTTGGTCGACTCGATCTCGAGGCCCCAGGGCAGGTCGGTCGGCAGGCCGAACAGCTCGTGGTTGAACCAGTTGCCGAGACGGCCGAAGGCCTGGGCGACGAGCAGCCCGGGCGCGAGCGCGTCGGCGAACACGGAGAAGCGCAGGCCGGAGGCGCGGCAGCCGAGCCAGACGCCGAGGGCACCGAAGAGCAGGGCACCGTAGATGGCGAGCCCGCCCTCCCAGACGGCGAAGGCCCGCCACCACTCCTGCCCGGCGAAGTAGTCGGCGGGGTGGGTGACGACGTGGAAGAACCGGCCTCCGATGATCCCCAGCGGGACGGCGAAGATCGCGACGTCGATGACGACCCAGCGCTCGGCACCACGATCGATGAGGCGCTTGTTCGTGAGGAGGACCGCGGCGACGATCCCCACGAGGATGCAGATCGCGTAGGCGTGGATGCGGAGGGACCCGGGCAGCGCGGCGCCGAACGTCGAGTTGATCCAGTTCGTCAGGTCGAAGTACTGCCAGTCGACGGACGGGCTCGGGATGCTCAGGGGAACGAACACGTTCGGGGCGCCTTTCAGGGGGGACTACGGGACGCCGGCGGGCCGACGAGGAACGACTCTAGCGTGGGCCGTCGTCAGCGTCGGACGTCAGGGACGGACGGCGGCGCCGCTCGACAGGTCGGCCGCGACCTCGGCGAGGCGGGACAGCCCGCCGTCGGCGAGAGCCCGGACGAACGCGGAGCCGACGATGGCCCCGTCGGCGTACTCCAGCACCTCGCGGACCTGCTGCGCGGTCGAGATGCCGAGGCCGACGCAGGCGTGCTCGACGCCCGCGGCCCGCAGCCGGTCGACGAGCGTGTGCGCTGCGGCGTCGACGTCGGTCCGTGCGCCGGTGATGCCCATCGTCGAGACCGTGTAGACGAAGCCGCGGCTGCGCTCGACGGACTGACGGAGGCGGTCGTCGCTCGAGGAGGGCGCCGCGAGGAAGACGCGGTCCAGACCGGTGGCCTCGGAGGCGTCGAGCCAGTCGGCGGCCTCGTCGGGGATGAGGTCGGGCGTGATGAGCCCTGCTCCCCCGGCCGCGGCCAGGTCGTCGGCGAAGCGCCGGACGCCGTACTGCTCGACCGGGTTCCAGTAGGTCATGACGACGACCGGGGCGGCGGTGCGCGACGTGATCTCGCGGACGGCGGTGAAGACGTCGCGGACCCGGAAGCCCTCGGCGAGGGCGCGCTGGGTCGCGGCCTGGATGACCGGCCCGTCCATCACGGGATCCGAGTAGGGCAGGCCCAGCTCGATGACGTCGACGCCGTTCTCGGCCAGGGTGACCGCGGCGTCGATGCTCGTCGCGAGGTCGGGGAAGCCGACGGGCAGGTAGCCGATCAGGGCGCCGGTGCCCGCGTCGCGGCGGGCACGGATGGCCGTCGCGACCTTGCTGCCGGTCTCCGGGGCGGAGGTGGTGTCGGTCACAGCTGCTGCGCCTCCTCGTCGAGGACCCCGAAGTAACGACTCGCGGTCGCCACGTCCTTGTCGCCGCGGCCGCTCATCGACACGAGGATCGTCCAGTCAGGGTGGCGCTGACCGAGCTTGATGGTCCCGGCCAGGGCGTGCGCCGTCTCGATCGCGGGCAGGATGCCCTCCGTCTGCGTGAGCAGCTTGAAGGCGGCCATGGCCTCGGCGTCGGTGACGGGCTCGTAGTGAGCGCGACCGCTCTCGGCGAGCCAGGCGTGCTCGGGGCCGACGCTCGGGTAGTCGAGGCCGGCCGAGATGGAGTGGCTCTCGAGCGTCTGGCCGTCCTCATCTTGCATGAGGTACGACTTCGTGCCCTGGAGGTTGCCGATGCGGCCCAGCGTGATCGACGCCGCGTGGCGACCCGTCTCGACGCCGTCGCCGCCCGCCTCGTAGCCCCAGAGCTCGACCGAGGGGTCGTCGAGGAACGCGTGGAAGATGCCCATCGCGTTCGAGCCGCCGCCCACGCAGGCCGTGACGGCATCCGGCAGCCGACCCGTGAGGGCGAGCACCTGCTCGCGCGCCTCCTCGCCGATGATCTTGTGGAAGTCGCGCACCATGGCCGGGAACGGGTGCGGGCCAGCGACCGTGCCGAGCACGTAGTGGGTCGTGTCGACGCTCGCCACCCAGTCGCGCATGGCGTCGTTGATCGCGTCCTTGAGGGTGCGCGAGCCGGTCGTGACCGAGACGACCTCGGCCCCGAGCAGGCGCATGCGGGCGACGTTGAGCGCCTGGCGCTCGGTGTCGACCTGGCCCATGTAGACGACGCAGGACATGCCGAAGAGGGCGGCGGCGGTCGCGGTGGCGACGCCGTGCTGACCCGCGCCGGTCTCGGCGATCAGTCGGGTCTTGCCGAGCTTGCGGGCGAGGAGCGCCTGGCCGAGCACGTTGTTGATCTTGTGCGAGCCGGTGTGGTTCAGGTCTTCGCGCTTGAGCAGGATGCGCGCGCCGCCGGCGTGCTCGGCGAAGCGCGGCACCTCGGTCACGATCGACGGGCGGCCCGTGTAGGTCGCGTGCAGGGCGGCCAGCTCGGCCTGGAACTCGGGGTCGACGGCGGCCGCCTTGTAGGCGGCGTCGAGCTCGTCCAGCGCCGCGACCAGCGACTCGGGGACGAAGCGCCCGCCGAAGGAGCCGAAGTACGGCCCGGTCTCGTCTCGAAGTGCCACGGTCAGACCTCCAGGAAGCGGGTGAGCGCATCGACGGGGTCGCCGTGCGTGACGAGGGCCTCGCCCACGAGCACGACGTCGGCGCCGGCGCGACGGTAGTGCGCCACGTCGGCGGGCGACATGACGGCGGACTCGGCGACACGGGTGACGCCGGCGGGGATCGAGTCGGCCAGGCGGCCGAACAGGTCGGGGTCGAGCTCGAACGTCGAGAGGTCGCGGGCGTTCACGCCGAGCACCTCGGCACCGGCGTCGAGGCCGCGGGCGACCTCGTCGGCCGAGTGCGTCTCGACGAGCGCCGTCATGCCGAGCTCGCGCACGAGGTCGTGCATCTCGACCAGGCGGGCCTGCTCGAGACCGGCGACGATGAGCAGCACCAGGTCGGCACCCGCGGCGCGGGCCTCGAGGACCTGGTACGGGTCGGCGATGAAGTCCTTGCGGAGCACGGGCACGTCGACGACGTTGCGCACGGCCTCGAGGTCGGCGAGGCTGCCCTTGAATTTGCGCCCCTCGGTGAGGACGCTGATGGCGCTCGCTCCCCCGGTCGCGTACGACAGCGCCAAGGAGGCGGGATCAGGGATGGCGTGCAGGTCGCCTCGCGAGGGGCTCGCGCGCTTGACCTCGGCGATGATCTTGACTCCGGCCGCAGGAGCGAGTGCTGCCCGGGCGTCGAGCGCCGGGGCGCGGTCGAGCGCGGCCGCCTCGACGGCGGCGAAGGGCAGGGACTCGCGGCGGGCGTCGGCATCGGCCAGCGCGCCCGCGTACAGGTCGTCGAGCACCTAGTTGTGCGCCTTCGGCACGTAGCGGTGGCCGCCGACGCCGTAGCCAGCGCGCTTGAGCACGAGGCCCACGACGAGGCCGACGAGCAGGAGCGCCGCGGAGGCCCAGACGACCCAGACGACGGCGAAGAAGAAGGCGACCGTGCCGATCGAGAAGGCGACCAGCATGATCACGACGGCCGTCCAGGCCGCCGGGGAGTTGCCGTGGCCGAGGTCGTCGGCGGTCTCGGTCTCGGCGGCTTTCGTCATCTGCTGGCTCACGGTGCTCCTCGGATCAGTGCGGTACGGGGTGAGTCTACCGGCTGGGTCGGTCGCCGGCGCCCGGACGGGGCCCGGCGTCGTCGACCGGCGCGGCGGGCTCGTCGGGATCGGTGGGGTCGTCGCCGACCGAGAGGCTGTCCCACGTCGCGCTCGGGTCGCTCGCCGGGTCGGCAGGCACGAGCCGGGTGGCGGTGTACTTGCGCCCGGCCTTCGGCCACGCCCCCGAGGTGACGACGATCGCCACGCCCAGCAGCGCGGCGAGCACGCCCGCGACGAGCGCGAGCCAGGGCCAGGGGGTGGCCGACGTCGACGAGACGAGGGCGCGGAGGCTGTCCTGGCCGTCGACCCCGGTCGCGTCGGTGACGACGCTGCCGGAGGCGCGGACCGGGTCGGCGAGGGCGGTGCCCGCCGTCACGGCGATGCTGGCGCCGAGCGCGACCTGCAGCAGGCCGAGGACGACGCGGAAGACACGCCCCGCGATCGTGAGGGCGCCCACGAGGGCCAGGGCGGCCAGGGAGAGGGCGGAGACGGGCGATCCGGCGACGTCGCCGGCCGCGGTCAGGTCGAGCTGCCCGCCCTGCGGGGACGCGACCACGACGCGGAACCAGGGCTGCGTCCAGGTGAGGAGGCCAACACCGGCGAGGAGGACCCCGACGAGGATCGTGACGAGCTTGAGCCGCCGCGGCCCCATCAGCGGAGCCTCGTCATGGCGTTGGCCACGGCGACGGCGCGGAGGGGGGCCGCGGCCTTGTTGCGCGCCTCCTGCGCCTCGGCGTCGGGGTCGCTGTCGGCGACCAGGCCCGCGCCGGCCTGGACCCTGGCGACGCCGCCCTGCAGGAGGACCGTGCGGATCGCGATCGCGACGTCGGCGGAGCCGGCGAAGTCGAAGTAGCCGACGACTCCCCCGTACACGCCGCGCTGAGCCGGCTCGAGCTCGTCGATGATCTCGAGGGCCCGTGGCTTCGGCGCGCCCGAGAGCGTGCCCGCGGGGAACGTCGCGCGGAACGCGTCGATGGCGTTCCGCCCGGGGGCGAGATCGCCCTCGACGCTCGACACGAGGTGCATGATGTGGCTGAAGCGCTCGACCTGCATGAACTCGGTCACCTCGACGGTGCCGGGCGTGCAGACCTTGAGCAGGTCGTTGCGCGCCAGGTCGACGAGCATGAGGTGCTCGGCCCGCTCCTTCTCGTCGCCGAGCAGCCGCTCGGCGTGCACGCCGTCCTCCTCGGGCGTCGCGCCCCGGGGGGCCGACCCGGCGATGGGGTGGGTGAAGGCGCGCCGTCCGTCGACCTTGACCAGCGCCTCCGGAGACGAGCCGACGATCTGGTAGGGCTCGCCCGTCGCGTCCTCGAGGCTGACCAGGTACATGTACGGGCTCGGGTTCAGGGTCCGCAGCACCCGGTAGACGTCGAGGGCGTCGGCGGTCAGCTCGTGGTCGAAGCGCTGCGAGACGACGACCTGGAACACGTCGCCGTCGACGATGAACTGCTTCGAGCGCTCGATCGCCTCGGCGTAGTCCGTCCGCGGCGTGCGGTCGACGGGCGATGGCTGGACGCCCAGGTCGACGTCGGAGAGGAAGGCGTCGCTCGGCGCCGCCAGGCCCGACTGCAGCCCGTCGAGACGCGCCTGGGCGTCGGCCCAGAGCGAGTCGGCGTCGTCGGCACCGTCGTTGAGCACCGTCGCGATCAGCATGACGGCTCCGGTGCGGTGGTCGAGCGCGACGAGCTCGGAGACGAAGCTGAGCGCCTGCGACGGGACGGTGAAGTCGGCGGGAGGCACGTCGGGGAGGTGCTCCAGCTCGCGGACCGCCTCCCAGCCGACGAAGCCGACCAGGCCGCCCGTGAGCGGCGGGAGGTCGGGGATGCGCGGCGTCGCCCAGCGCTCGTGCAGGGCGGAGAGGACCTCGAGCGGACGACCGGTCGCACCGCCGAGGGCCCGCTCGGCGTCGAGCCCGTGCGCGAGCCACCGCACCTCGCCCTCGTGCGTCGTGAGGACGCCGAAGGACGAGACGCCGACGAACGACCAGCGCGACCAGATGCCGCCCTGTCCGGCCGACTCGAGGAGGAAGGTGCCCGGACGGCCGGCGGCGAGCTTGCGGTAGATGCCCACCGGCGTCTCGCCGTCGGCGAAGAGGTCACGGACCACCGGGATCACCCGGTGGCCGTCGAGCAGGGCGTCGAAGGCCGCACGCGTGGTCGACGAGCGGTCAGCCACGATCGGCCTCCCCCGCGCCGTCGGACCGAGCGCGGTCGGTGCCCGCGTCCGTCGAGGAGGCGGTGGCCGGCCTGAGCGGGTCGACGTCGAAGCACGAGTGGGCGCCCGTGTGGCAGGCGGCCCCGATCTGCTCGACGGTCACGAGCAGCGCGTCGTCGTCGCAGTCGAGCGCAGCGGCCCGGACGAACTGGGCGTGGCCGGAGGTGTCGCCCTTGCGCCAGTACTCCTGCCTCGAGCGTGACCAGAAGGTCACCCGGCCCTCGGTCAGGGTGCGACGCAGCGCCTCCTCGTCCATCCAGCCCATCATCAGCACGTCGCGCGAGGCGGCGTCCTGGATGATCGCGGGCAGCAGCCCGCTCGCGTCGAAGCGGGCGCGCGCCACGACCGGCTCGACGGTGTCACGGGTCAGGGGCTGCTCGGGCGCTGTCTGGTCGGTCATGGGGACTCCCGGGGTCATCGGACGACGGCGCCGGAGGCGGCCAGCTCGCGCTTCACGTCGCCGACGGTCAGCTCGCGGTTGTGGAACACGGAGGCGGCGAGGACGGCGTCGGCGCCGGCGGCCACGGCGGGCGCGAAGTGCTCGAGGGCGCCGGCCCCGCCGGAGGCGATGACCGGGACGCGGCTGTTCGACCGCATCAGGGCCACGAGCTCGAGGTCGAACCCCTGCTTCGTGCCGTCGGCGTCGATGCTGTTGACGAGCAGCTCGCCCGCGCCGCGCTCGATGGCCTCGCGTGCCCAGGCCACGGCGTCGATGTCCGTCTCGGTGCGGCCGCCGTGGGTCGTCACGACGAAGCCGGAGGGCATCCGGGCCGATCGCTTGACGTCGAGGGAGAGCACGACGCACTGGGCGCCGAAGCGGTCGGCGATCTCACCGACGAGCGCGGGGCGGGCGATCGCCGCGCTGTTGACGCCGATCTTGTCCGCGCCCGCCGCCTGGAGTCGCGCGACGTCGTCGGTCGAGCGGACTCCCCCGCCGACGGTCAGCGGGATGAAGACCTGCTCGGCGGTCGCCCGCACGACGTCGTAGGTGGTCGCGCGGTCGTCGACCGTCGCGGTGACGTCGAGGAACGTGATCTCGTCGGCGCCCTGCTCGTAGTAGGTGCGGGCGAGCTCGACGGGGTCGCCCGCGTCGCGCAGGTCGAGGAAGTTGACGCCCTTGACGACGCGCCCTGCGGCGACGTCGAGGCAGGGGACGACACGGACCGCGAGTGACGGGTCGGCGGCCGTCACGGTCAGAGCCTCGCGGCGTGGATCGGGCTCACGAGGATGGCCCGGGCGCCCAGGTCGTACAGGGCGTCCATCACCTGGTTGGTGTCGCCGCGCGGCACCATCACGCGGACGGCGGCCCAGTCGGCGTCGTGCAGGGGCGCCACGGTCGGCGACTCCATGCCCGGCGTGACGGCGGTCGCCGCGTCGAGGGCCGACACCGGCACGTCGTAGTCCATCATCACGTAGCGTCGCGCGACGAGGACTCCCTGGAGTCGGCGGTGCAGCACGTCGATGCCCGCGGCCTGCGCGTCGGAGGCGATGAGCACGGCGGTCGACTGCAGGATGACCGGCCCGAAGACCTCGAGTCCGGCGGCGCGGAGGGTGGTGCCCGTCTCGACGACGTCGGCGATCGCGTCGGCCACGCCGAGCTTGACGGCGCTCTCGACCGCCCCGTCGAGGCCCACGAGCTGGGCCGTGACTCCGGCGTCGCGGAGGAACGCGCCGACCAGGCCGACGTAGCTCGTCGCGACCCGGAGGCCCTCGAGGTCGGCCAGCTCGCGGAAGCGACCGGCCGGGCCGGCGAAGCGGAAGGTGGAGGAGGCGAAGTCGAGGGGCGCGATCTCGCCGGCGGTCGACCCGGAGTCGAGCAGCAGGTCGCGGCCGGTGATGCCGACGTCGAGCGCGCCCTGGCCGACGTAGGTCGCGATGTCGCGGGGCCGGAGGTAGAAGAACTCGACGCCGTTGCGCTCGTCGGCCTGGTAGAGCGACTTCGGGTCGCGGCGACCCTGGTAGCCCGCCTCGTGGAGCATCTGGCTGGCGGTCTCGCTGAGGGA
Source organism: uncultured Frigoribacterium sp. (assembly GCF_963515265.1). NCBI lineage: Bacteria > Bacillati > Actinomycetota > Actinomycetes > Micrococcales > Microbacteriaceae > Frigoribacterium > uncultured Frigoribacterium sp. The sequence continues at coordinate 2,773 of NZ_CAUPYL010000006.1, read as the reverse complement.
GCCCTTGTTGGGCACTGCTACGCGGAGCATGGTGGGGAGCTGTCCGTTCTGGGGCCGCCGGTCGGCGGCGTCACGTCGTGAGGTGGTGGGGACGGGCTCAGAGATGTCGCCACACGTCGTCGGGGGTCAGGCCCTTGGCGATCATGAGCACCTGCACGTGGTAGATCAGCTGCGAGATCTCCTCTGCCGTGGCGACGTCGCCCTCGTACTCGGCGGCCATCCAGACCTCGGCCGCCTCCTCGACGATCTTCTTGCCGATCTGGTGGACCCCGGCGTCGAGCTCGGCGACGGTGCCGCTGCCCTCGGGACGGTCACGGGCCTTGTCGCTGAGCTCGGAGAACAGCTGGTCGAAGGACTTCACGACGACAAGGCTACCGTCGCCGCGGCCGCCCTCAGCGCGGCGATGCGCTCGGCGGGGTCGCCGCCGTAGACGGCCGAGCCCGCGACGACCGTGTCGGCACCGTTCTCGACGGCCGTCACGATCGTGTCGAGCCCGATGCCGCCGTCGACCTCGAGCCAGACGTCCAGGCCGGAGGCGCGGACCGCCTCGCGCGCGCGAGCCAGCTTGGGCATCGTCTCGGGCATGAAGGACTGCCCGCCGAAGCCCGGCTCGACCGTCATCACGAGGATCATGTCCCACTCGTCGAGGGTCTGCAGGTAGGGCTCGAGGTCCGTGCCGGGCTTGACCGCGACGGACGCACGCGCCCCGGTGCTGCGGATCGCCCGCGCGGTCGCCACCGGGTCTGTGGCGGCCTCGGCGGAGAACGTCACGGAGAAGGCGCCGAGCTCCGCGTAGCGCGGCGCCCAACGATCGGCGTCCTCGACCATGAGGTGCACGTCGAGCGGCACCGGACTGACCTGCTGGAGTCGCTCGACGACCGGCAGGCCGAGTGTCAGGTTGGGCACGAAATGCCCGTCCATCACGTCGACGTGGACGAGGTCCGCGTCGGAGATGCGGGCGAGGTCGCGCTCGAGGTTGGCGAAGTCGGCCGAGAGGATGCTGGGGCTGATGCGGACGGACACCGGACGATCGTACCGGCGATGCGCCTCCTCGGCCTCTGGGCCTCGCCTGCGTCAGTGCTTTCCTGCGTCAGACCAGTTCTGCGTCAGGCCTTCTTCTGCACGAGGGCGACGAACATGGCGTCCGTGCCCTGGCGGTGGGGCCACAGCTGGACGTAGGGCCCGGAGGCGAGGTCGACCTCGCCCTCGGCGACCCGGGCGACGGCCTCGGGGCCGTCGAGCAGCTCGACGTCGTCGCGGCGACGCAGCCCGGACTCGACGATCGCCCGGGTCTCGGCGAGGTGCGGCGAGCACGTGACGTAGGCGAGCAGGCCGCCCGGCGCGAGCGCGTCGAGGGCGCTGGCGAGGAGGTCGGCCTGGAGGCGGGTGAGCTCGCCCACGTCGCCGGGCTGCTTGCGCCAGCGCGCCTCGGGACGACGGCGGAGGGCGCCGAGGCCGGTGCACGGCGCGTCGAGCAGGATGCGCTGGTAGCCGCCCGGCTCGTCGACGCCGAAGCGGACGGCGTCGCCCTCGCGGACGTCGACGTCCCCGGGGACGGCCGCGAGGGCCTGGCGGACGAGCCCGACGCGGGCCGGGACGAGCTCGTTGGCGACGAGGTGCGCACCGACCCTGGCCGCCTCGGCGGCGAGCAGGGCCGCCTTGCCGCCGGGACCCGCGCACATGTCGAGCCACCGCTCGCCGGGGGCGGCGTCGTGGTGGCGGCTCAGCAGCAGTGCGGCGAGCTGCGAGCCCTCGTCCTGGACGCGGGCTCGGCCCGTGCGGACCACGGGCTGCTGGGCAGGGTCTCCCCCGGCGCTGACCCGCGCCAGCGGCGAGAGAAGCGCGTCGTCGCCGCCGAGCTCGGACGGCTCCGCGAGCCCGGGCAGGGCGACGAGGCTGACCCGCGGGGGCACGTTGTCGGCGGCCAGCAGGTCGACGAGCTCGTCCTGGCGGCCCTCCGCGGCGAGCGAGCGGCGCAGGGCACGGATGACCCACACCGGGTGCGACCACTCGGCGGCGAGCCGGTCGTCGTCGCTCGTCGCGGCGGCGAGCACGCGCTCGCGCCACTCGTCGGGTGTGGAGCGGCCGACCGTCCGGAGGACGCCGTTGACGAAGCCGGTGCCGGCGCGGCTGCCGACCTGGCGCGCGAGCTCGACCGACTCGTCGACCGCGGCGTGCGCGGCCACCCGCGTCGAGAGCAGCTGGTGGACCCCGAGCCGGAGCACGTCGAGCAGGGCCGGGTCGATCGCGTCGGCCGGGCGCCGGGCGGCGAGAGCGACGACGCGGTCGTAGTAGCCCGACATGCGGAGCGTGCCGTAGGTGAGCTCGGTCGCGAGGGCGGCGTCCTGAGCGTCGAGGCCGGCGCGGGCGATGCGGGCGGGCAGGAGCAGGTTGGCGTAGGCGTCGGCGTCGGCGACGGCGCGGAGCACGTCGAGGGCGACCTGGCGGGCGGGCTGGACGCGGCTCACGCGGGGGCCTCCTGGTCGTTCACGGGTGTCGTGGTCGTCGTGTCGTCGCCGGTCGTCGCAGCCGGCTCCGTCAGCAGCACGTCGTCGGTCGACGGCAGCCCGCGGCTCCAGTCGGCCCCGGCCATCGGCTTCTTGCCGGGCGGCTGGACGCGGACGAGCTCGAGCGGAGCGGAGCCCGTGCCCACGAGGAGGCGGCGGCCCCGGAGCGCGATCCGCCCCGGCGCGAGCGGCTCGCCCTCCACGGCCGCGTCAGCCGCGTCAGCCGCGTCGTCTGCGCCCGCGCCAGCGTCCACGGCACGGAGCTC